>CALWXY010000075.1 GCA_944385595.1 uncultured Oscillospiraceae bacterium | reverse complement strand
GGATACTCGCCATGCGCACGCGGCTCGGCATCTCGCAGTCGGCTCTGGCCGAGAAGCTCGACGTATCGCGCCAGTCGGTGTCCAAATGGGAAACCGACGCGTCCGTGCCGGAGCTTGACAAGCTGGTAGCCATGTGCGAGCTGTTCGGCGTGAGCATGGACGAGCTGGTGCGCGGCGGAAGGCCGACGGAGGGCGCGCAGATACCGGAGGAGCCTCCGGCTAAAGCGCCGGAGCGAAAGGGACTCGCCGCGCGACAGATTGTGGGCATAGCGCTTTTGTGCACATGGGCGGTGCTGTTCATCATACTGACGCTGCTCGGCGGGCCGCTCATGGGGCTGATTTACGCCTCGCCGTTTATCGCCTGCGGACTTATCTGCCTGCTGGTGAGGCGGCACACGGCGCTATGCTGTATATGGGCGCTGTGGCTCATCGTGTACCGCTATCTGCTATACGCCACCGGCATAAGGCTGCGCTGGATATTCTACCCCTTCCTCTACCGCGAGGACATGTTCCTCCCCGCCGTCATCGCCTGGGCGGAGGTCATCCCGCTCGCGCTGCTCGTCATATTCACGGCGCGCCTCGCGCTGCGGCGATACAGAGAAAGCAAATCAAAATAAAAAAAGACCGGCTCACGCCGGTCTTTTTCGTCACTCACCCGAGAAGGTCCTGCACACATGGCGGACGCAGCAGCGCTCGCACTCGGGCTTGCGCGCCGTGCACACCGCGCGCCCGTGGTGCACCAGCCGGTGGCAGAAGTCAGACGACTTCTCCGGCGGCAGGATAGCCCGCAGCTCGCGCTCTATCTTCACCGGGTCCTTGAGATTGTCCACCAGCCCCATACGGTTCGACAGCCTTATGCAGTGCGTGTCCACAACGACCGCCGGTTTCCCGAACACGTCGCCGAGGATCAGGTTCGCCGTCTTGCGGCCCACACCGGGCAGCTTCACCAGCTCCTCCATCGTGTCCGGCACCTTTCCGCCGTGCCGCTCGATGAGCGCCTGCGCGCACAGCACTATGTCCCGAGCCTTCGCGCGGAAAAATCCGCAGGAGTGTATGTACTTCTCGACCTCCTGCACGTCAGCCTCCGCGAAGCTCTCAAGCGTCGGGAAGCGCTCAAACAGCGCCGGGGTTATCATATTCACCCGCTCGTCCGTGCACTGGGCCGCCAGCCGCACCGAAAACAGCAGCTCGTAGTCCTTCCGGAAATCCAAAGTGCACTCCGCCAGCGGATATTCGTCCTCCAGCCGCGATACTATCTCATTCACCTGTTCAGGCGTCCTCATGGCTCGCTCCTCCTGAAATTGCTCGTAAAATCGGGTATATTCTAGCATATTTTCGCTGAAAATAAAAGTAATTTGGCGTTTTATGCGATTGTAATAATCCCGGTAATCATATATAATGGTGTCCTGACACAGTGTTGTGCCAATATCACTTACTGAAAGGACTTGAACGACCATGGTTAAGGAGCTCATCGACCTTGTCTCCGCTCAGGACGCGGAGGTCGGCCGCGCAATCGACCTCGAGCTTGAGCGGCTCAGAACCCACATCGAACTCATCGCCTCCGAGAACGTCGTGAGCGAGGCTGTGCTCGCCGCGGCGGGCAGCGTGCTCACCAACAAATACGCCGAGGGCTACCCCGGCAAACGCTACTACGGCGGCTGCGAGTGTGTCGACATCGTCGAGAGCATCGCCATAGACCGCGCCAAAAAGCTCTTCGGCTGCGAATACGCCAACGTCCAGCCCCACAGCGGCGCCCAGGCCAACTACGCCGTCTACCTCGCCCTCTGCAAGGTCGGCGACACCGTGCTCGGCATGGATCTCGGCCACGGCGGCCACCTCACCCACGGCAGCGCCGCCAACTTCTCCGGCAAAAACTACAACATCGTCTCCTACGGCGTCGACCCCGCCACCGGCGTCATCGACTACGACCAGGTGAGAAGGCTCGCGCACGAGCACCATCCCCGCATGATCATCGCCGGAGCCTCCGCCTACCCCAGAGTCATCGACTTCAAGCGCTTCCGCGAGATTGCCGACGAGGTCGGCGCATACCTCATGGTCGATATGGCGCATATCGCCGGTCTCGTCGCCGGCGGCGCGCATCCCAGCCCCGTGCCCTACGCGCACGTCACCACCACGACCACCCATAAGACCCTCCGCGGCCCCCGCGGCGGCATGATCCTCACCAACGACCCCGATATCGCGAAGAAAATCAACAGCGCCATCTTCCCCGGCTCGCAGGGCGGCCCGCTCATGCACATCATCGCCGCGAAGGCCGTCGCCCTCGGCGAGGCCATGCAGCCCCAGTTCAAGGACTACGCCCAGCAGGTCGTCAAAAACACCGCCGTCCTCGCCGACGGCCTCATGAAGCACGGCGTCAAGCTCGTCTCCGGCGGCACCGACAACCACCTCGTCCTGCTCGACCTGCGCGATGAGGGCATCTCCGGCCGCACGCTTGAGGAGCGCCTCGAGTCCGTCAACATCACCACCAACAAGAACAAAATTCCCGACGACCCCGCCAGCGCCACCGAGACCAGCGGCCTTCGCCTCGGTTCCGCCGCCGTCACCACCCGCGGCTTCCGCGAGGCCGAAATGGCCGAGGTCGCCGAGCTCATCGTCATGTCCATCCGCGACTTCGACACCAAGCAGGAAGAAATCCGCAGCCGCGCCAAGGCGCTCTGCGCCCGCTTCCCGCTGTACGCGTAAAAAACAAAAATTTGGGGGAGCGATTTCGCTCCCCCTATCAGCTTGTCGAAAAGCTCCGTCGGAGCTTTTCGGCCGCGCTTTTCCGCCGGGCATTTTCGCGTGCGAAAATGCCGCTTCGCTCAAAAAGCCTGATGCCTCAGGCTTTTTGACGGCGGTTTATCCGATTCGAGGCGGGCTTTGCCCCCTCGAGCTCCCCCACCGTATCCTATAATCCGCCCGGAGGTGAAATCTATGTACAGGCCGCTTGCTGACGAGCTCCGCCCCGAAAAACTTGAGGACATGGTAGGCCAGCGCCACATCCTCGGCGAAAACGGCCTGCTCACGCGCATAGTCGAGCGCGGGAACATCCCGAACATGATATTCTACGGCCCCTCCGGCACCGGCAAAACCACCGCCGCGCGCATCATAGCCAGCCGCACCAACCGCACGCTGCGCAAGCTCAACGCCACCACCGCCGGTATCTCCGACATCAAGCAGATTATCGACGAGCTGGACACCTTTCTCACACCCGGCGGCGTGCTGCTCTACCTCGACGAGATTCAGTACTTCAACAAGCGCCAGCAGCAGTCGCTTTTGGAGTTCATCGAGAACGGCAAGATTACCCTCATCGCCTCGACGACGGAGAACCCTTACTTCTACATCTTCAACGCCATACTCAGCCGCTCGACCGTGTTCGAGTTCAAGCAGGTGACGGCGGAGGAGATAGTCCCGGCGGTCGAGCGCGCGATTCGCTACCTCGAAAAGCGCGACGGCGTCGAGATCTCGCCGGAGCCGGGCGCTCTTGAGGCCATAGCCTCCGGCTGCGGCGGCGACGTCCGCAAGGCCATAAACGCCGTCGAGCTGCTCTACGCCTCCTCCCGCCGCGAGGACGGAAGGGTGAGCATAGCCCTCGCCGACGTGCGCCAGCTCGCCCAGCGCAGCGCCATGCGCTACGACCGCGACGGCGACGAGCACTACGACATCATCTCCGCGCTGCAAAAATCCATACGCGGCTCCGACCCCGACGCCGCCCTCCACTACCTCGCGCGGCTCGTGGAGGCGGGCGACCTGATTTCCCCATGCCGCAGGCTGCTCGTCATCGCGGCGGAGGACATAGGCCTCGCCTACCCGCAGGCGATACCAATAGTGAAGGCCTGCGTCGACAGCGCCATGCAGCTCGGCTACCCGGAGGCGCGCATACCGCTGGCCGACGCCGTCGTCCTGCTCGCCACCGCGCCTAAGTCAAACTCGGCGTATATGGGCATCAACTCCGCCCTGGCCGACGTCAAGAAGGGCAAATCCGGCGCCATCCCGCGCGAGCTGCAAAACAAGCACGCCGACGGCACCGGCTTCGAGCGCGACCAGGGCTACAAGTACCCTCACGACTTCCCGAACCACTACGTCGAGCAGCAGTACCTGCCCGACGGCCTCAAAGGCGCGCGCTACTACGAGTTCGGCGAGAACAAAAACGAGCAGGCCGCGCGGCTATACTGGGAAAAAATAAAATAAACTGGCTGAAAAGTTCCCTTTTCAGCCAGCAGTTTTCAGTTCCGCGAGCGTATCTCCCTCGCGCCCGTCGAGCGGAGCACATCCCAGGCCTTTTGCAGCTGGCTCTGCTTAACGCTGAGGCTCAGCTCCGTCATCGGCTCTGCGACAGAGCGCTCCTGCGGACATGTGATGCTCGCCGTGGCGGCAAAGCCGCCGGGCAGCACGTCCTCCGCCGCGCTCTGCGGGGTGCTCAGCCCGATAAGCTCGAAGTCTATGCCCGAGCGGCGCAGGCGCAGCAGAGTGAGATTGGCGCTGTCGCGGTCTGAAAATTCGGCGCGTATCCTTGCCATGATAAAACCCCCTCTTTTTTTCTCTATTTGATTATGCCCCGCGAAGGGAGGATTATTTTTGGATATTC
>CALWXY010000074.1 GCA_944385595.1 uncultured Oscillospiraceae bacterium | reverse complement strand
TGACGCTGCCGTTTGCGAAGCGGTTGGCGTTCATCATGCGCAGGCCGTCCTCGAAGTCCTTGCAGCGCTTGATGCACAGCACCGGTCCGAAGATCTCCTCCTGGCCGACGCTCATGTCCTCGGTGACATGGTCGAGGATGGTGGGTCCGAGGTAGAAGCCGTTCTCATAGCCGGGGACCTTGACGCCGCGGCCGTCGAGCACGAGCTCGGCGCCCTCCTCGACGCCCTTGGCAATCCACTTCTCAATCTTGGCCCTGTGGGCGGCGTCGACCACGGGGCCGAGCTGGGTGGTCTTGTCGTAGGCGGGGCCAATTTTCAGCTCGCTCGCGTACTCCTTGATGAGGGCGACGAGCTTATCGGCGACGCTCTCCTGCACGACGACGCAGGACAGGGCCATGCAACGCTCACCGGCGCAGCCGTAGGCGGAGTTGATGATGCCGTGGGCGGTGCGCTCGAGCGCGGCGTCCTCGAGGACGAGGGCGTGGTTCTTGGCCTCGGTCTGGGCCTGGACGCGCTTGCCGTGCTCGTCGGCGACGCTGTAGATGTGCTTGCCGACGCCGGTGGTGCCGACGAAGCAGACGCCCTTGATGTCAGGATGGGTCAGGAACTGCTCGGACTCGGCTCTGGTGCAGGTCACGAGGTTCAGGACGCCGGCGGGCAGACCGGCCTCCTGCCACAGCTCGGCGCAGCGCATGGAGGTCAGCGGGGTTTTGGAGGCGGCCTTGATGACGATGGTGTTGCCGGTGGCTATGCACAGCGGGGTCATCCAGCCCATAGGAATCATGCCGGGGAAGTTGAAGGGCGCGATGCCGGCGAAGACGCCGAGCGGCTCGCGGTAGCTCACGGTGTCGTAGCCGGTGGAGGTGTTCATCAGGGATTCGCCCATCATGAGGCTGGGGGTGCCGCAGGCGAGCTCGACGGGCTCCTTGACCTTGGCGATGTCGCCGGCGGACTCGGCCCAGTTCTTGCCGTGCTCGCGGGCGCAGCACTCGGTCAGCTCGTCCCAGTGCTGCTCGAGCAGGTCGCGGAAGCGGTAGAGAACCTGAACGCGCTTCATCACAGGGGTGTCGCGCCAGGCCGGGAAGGCTTTCTTCGCGCACTCGATGGCGTAGGCCACCTCGTCCGCCGTGCAGCAGGGCACCTCGGCCTGAACCTCGCCCGTGCTGGGGTTATAGACCGGCATGTATTTGCCGGACTTGGTGTCCAGCCACTCGCCGCCGGCAAAGTATTTCTTGCGCACTATCGTGCTCATTTGAATGACCTCCTTGAAAATTTGATTTTGAATATCAAAATGAGTTTTCCTTTTATCGTCAAGATTATATCAAACTCAAAATAGAATTTCAATATCAAATTTCGATAAATCGAATTAAATTTTGATTTTCAACTTATTGACAAGAAGCGCCGAGAATCTTATATTAATTATAGTAAGATTTGAGGGTGACGAAATGAAATCGGAAAAAGTCTCGAGCCAGTCCTCGGACAAGCTCATGCAGATATTGGAGTGCCTCGCGGCGCACAAGCTGCCGGTGCGCCTGCAGGATTTGGCCGAATCCGTCGGCATGACGCAGCCGACTGTGCTGCGCTATCTCAATTCCCTGATGAACTCCAACTATATCTACCAGGACCCCGAGTCCCTGCGCTACGGCCTGACCTGGAAGGTCTGCGCGCTGGGGGCGAATCTCGGCAGCTATTCGAGTATGCGCGGCCTCGCCGCGGGCTTCGTGACGCGGCTGTCCATGCGCTTTGAGCTGGGCGCCTGCCTCGTCGTCGCGGAGGAGGGCAGCTGCGTCTATCTCGACTGCATAGACCCCGCCCCCGCCGCCGGGCGCATACTCCAGCACATAGGCCGCCGCTCCCCGCTGCACACCGCCGCCTCCGGCAAGATTCTGCTCGCCGCCATGAGCGACGAGGACGTGAGCCGCTACATCGCCGAGAAGGGGCTTGAGCGCCTCACCGAGTACACCATCTGCGACAGCGAGGCTCTCTTCGCAGAGCTGAGAAAGGTGCGCGAGCAGGGCTGGGCCTTCGACGACGAGGAGTGCGAAATCGGCCTGCGCTGCGTGTCCTTCCCGCTGCGGAACTACACCGGCGCCGTCGTCGCCGCGATGAGCGTATTTGGCGACGCGAACGTCATGCAGCCGGAGCGCGTCCGGGCGGAGATTCTCCCCGTCCTGCGCGACGCGGCCATGCAGATATCGCACAGACTTGGCTACAGCGAGAAATAAGCAATAAAAAATGAGGGAAGCTCAGCTTCCCTCTATTTTTTCGGAAGAAAAGGCGCGGCCTTTTCTTCCGAGGGGCTTGCAGGCCGCTGCGTCGCACTCGGCTGTGCCTCGCACGCTTGCGGCCTGAGAAGAATTTTCTCCGCCGCGCATGTCGCCGGAGAAAATGATTAAATTCTTTTCGCGCCTGCGGGCGCGAACTCTGCGAGGCGTCAAAAAAGAATTGGGGGAAGCAGCGCTTCCCCCAAAATTTATTTTGTTCCGAGATATGCCTCCAGTATCAGCGAGGCGGCGACGGCGTCGACCTTTTGCCGGTGATTTTTCATTTTCAGCCCGCTCGCGTGGAGGATGCGGTGCGCGTCGACGCTGGTGCGGCGCTCGTCCCAGAGTATGGGGCGGGGGGCGCCGGCCTGCTCGAGCATGGCGGCGAACAGGCGGCTTTTCTCCGCGCGCGGACCCTCGGAGCCGTCCATATTGAGCGGCAGGCCGAGCACCAGCTCGGTGATGCCGCGCTCAAGGCACTCGGCGGCTATGGTCTCCGCGGCGCGCGACATGTCCCACTCACTCAGCGTCCAGGCCTCACCGGCAATCATGCCGAGCGGGTCGGAGACAGCGAGGCCGATGCGGGCGTCGCCGTAGTCGATGGCCATTACCCTCATGCGGCGGCGACGAGGCCGTGCTTCTGGAGCTGACGGCTGAGCTGATAGAGAATGGGTATGAGCACCGGCTCGGCGATGGCTATGCCTATGCCCTGCGGGATGCGGATGATGAACTGGGACATGAAGCTCGCGTCGTACATGAATGCGAGCGAGGCCGTCGTCACGACCATGGAGCAGAAGAGGCTGACCGCCGCGGCGCCGATGACATGCGGGAAGAAACGCACGTTCTCCCTGTGCAGGAAGAATCCGTAGCCGAGGCCGGTGAGCACCACCGAGACGGTGATGAGTGGGTTCACGCTGCCGTAGATGATGACGCCGCCGAGGATATCGCCTATCGCATAGGCCACGGCGCACCAGAACGGCCCGTAGAGCATACCGCACACGGCCATCGGCACGAAGCCGAAGCCTATGCGGAGGCTGTCCGTCGAGATGGAGCAGAACTTGCTCAGCACAAACTGAAGCGCTATCAGCATGCCGAGCTGGGTGAGCATTCTGACGTTGGTTTTTTTCATTATTCAATTCTCCTTTCGTGTTCAACACGACAATTCAGGTTGCCACGAAAGGAAAGACGGCGCTTTCCCCGGTGGCAGCGGATGCGGAGACGGCACCGCAGCGTCAATGCCGGTGTGACCAACACCGGCAGAGGGCTTTCGTCCGGCGGCAACTTCCCATCCGCCGACACTTAACGCGCCGTTCCTACTCTGTCATATTTTGTACTGGAAAGTCGCCATCACCTCGTTTACAAAAAGTGGATTTTGCTCTCAGCTTCCGGCTCCGGCGCTCACTCGAGGCCGAAGCAATCCCTGATGGGGCCCGCCATGTACAGCGAGCCGACAGCCACGACTACGCCGTCCAATCCGGCGCGGGCGCGCGCTGTGTCGACGCCCTCGGCTATGCTGCCGCAGGCTGTGACGGGCTTGCCGTATTTCTCGAGATGCCTTGCGTAGTCCTGCGCGGAGAGCGCGCGGGGGCAGTTCGGCGTCACTGTGACGAACTCGTCCGCTACGGGAGCGAGAATATCCGTCAGCGCGCCGTAGTCCTTGTCGGCGAGGACGCCGGTGAGCAGGACTGTGTGCATGTTCGGGAAATAGCGGCGAATATTGGCGGCCACGGTCTCGGCGCACTGGGGGTTATGCCCCCCGTCGACGACGAACCACGGCTTTTTGGCGATGATTTCAAATCTGGCCGGCCACTTCACTGTGGCGAGGCCCTCGTGCACGGCGCTGTCGGGGATATTGTAGCCCTCGGAGCGCAGCACGGACACGGTCTCGAGCACGACGGCGGCGTTTTTCGCCTGGTGCTCGCCGAGAAGCGGGGTGGAGTAGCGCTCCCCGCGGTAGATGAAGTCGAGCCGGCCTATGCCGCCGGGCAGGACTTCCAGCTCAGCGGGGTCGGTGATGGTGAGGGGAGAGCCGAGCTTTTGGCAGACATCTCTCACGACGTCCATGACGCCCCGGGTCTGATGATAGAGGACGGCGGGGCAGCCGGGCTTAATGATGCCCGCCTTTTCGGCGGCTATGGCCTCGAGGGTGTTTCCAAGCTCCCTCGTGTGATCGAGGCCGATATTGGTGATCACGGAGCAGAGGGGGGCTTTGATGACGTTAGTTGCGTCGAGCCTGCCGCCCATGCCGACCTCGACGACGGCTAAATCGCAGCCCTTGCGGGCAAAATACTCGAAGGTGATGGCGCAGACCAGCTCAAACTCTGTGGGACTGTGCTCCATAGCGTCGGCAAAGGGCTTTATATACTCGACTATGTCGCATAGCTCGGAGTCTGTGATCTCGCTGTTATTGAACTGCATGCGCTCGTTGAAGCGGAAGATGTAGGGCGAGGTGCAGAGGCCGACATTGTAGCCCGCGCACTCGAGGATTTTGGAGAGCGTGGCGGCGGTGGAGCCCTTGCCGTTTGTGCCGGCGACGTGGACGCATCTGACCTTGTCCTGCGGGTCGCCTATGCGGTGGAGCAGCTCGGTTATGCGCTCGAGGCCGGGCACGGAGCCGAGCCACGAGACGCTGTGAATGTATTTGAGTGTGTCGTTAATATTCATTGCAGAAAACATCTCCGAAAACCGGCTTTTAGCCATTATAGCATCGCGCCCGCATTTAAGCAAGGGAAAGCAAAAAAAGTACTGAAAATTCAAGAAAAACATTGACCTTTTGGGGGATGTGTGGTATAGTAACTCTACCTGTGGCCGGATGGCCATTATTTTTCTGCGCCCAAATGCGGGCGCGGAGCCTGTTCCGGGCGCACAGGGAGGCAACAAAGCCCCGCAAAAGGGCGAATATTACAAGGAGGTGCCGAAAAAATGGCTGTTGGCGCAAGAGTCAAAGTTACCCTGAGATGCAGCGAGTGCAAGGAGCGCAACTATTTCACTTTCAAGAACAAGAAGAATACCCCCGACCGTCTTGAGATGAAGAAATATTGCCCCCGCTGCAGAAAGCACACTGTCCACAACGAGACCAAGTAAGCGGACTTTCAGAAAGGAAGCGTGAAAATGGCAGAAGAGAAGAAGAACAACGTTCCCGCTAAAGCCGAGCACACTGCCGTGAAGAAAGTCGACAGCTCCCAGAAGCTTGGTTTCTTCCAGAGAACCAAAAAGTGGTTCAGAGAGATGAAAAGCGAGCTCAAGAAAGTCGTTTGGCCCACCCCGAAGCAGACCGCTAACAACACCGGCGTCGCGCTCGTCGTGATGGCCGCCTCCGCCGTGGTCATCTGGGGCTTCGACGAGATCGCTCAGAACGTCGTCCAGGCTGTAATCACTCTGGTGGGTTAAAAGCCATGGCAGAAAACGCTAAGTGGTATGTGGTCCACACATACTCCGGTTATGAAAACGCGGTCGCCGCGGCTATCATGAAGGCCGCCGAGAACCGCAGGATGCAGGATCTCATCCTTGAGGTCAACATCCCCCTCGAGACCGTCGTCGAGCACACCGACAACGGCGACAAAGAGGTCGAGAGAAAGACCTTTCCGGGCTATGTGCTCGTGAAAATGGTCATGACCGATGAGAGCTGGTATCTCGTCCGCAATGTGCGCGGCGCGACCGGCTTCGTCGGCACCGATGGCAAGGCCATCCCCCTCACCGAACAGGAAATCCTCGATATGGGCGTCGAGAGACGCGAATACAACGTCGGCTTCGATATGGGCGACAGAGTCAAGGTCATTGACGGCCCGCTCGACGGCTTCTTCGGCGTTGTGGACGAGCTTGAACCCGAAAAGTCCCGCGTCCGTGTCGTCGTGTCCATGTTCGGCAGAGAGACCCCCGTCGACCTGGAGCTTGATCAGGTCGAACCAGTGACAGAATAATAGGAGGTGCTTTGAATTGGCACAGAAAGTAGTTGGATACGTTAGATTCCAGGTTCCCGCGGGCAAGGCGACTCCCGCTCCCCCCGTCGGCCCCGCCCTTGGTCAGTACGGCGTCAACATCGCCCAGTTCACCAAGGACTTCAACGAGCGCACCAAAGGCGACATGGGCATGATGATCCCCGTCGTCATCACCGTCTACGCTGACCGCAGCTTCACTTTCATCACCAAGACCCCCCCGACCGCGCTGCTCATCAAGAAGGCCTGCGGCATAGAGACCGCTTCCGGCGTGCCCCAGCGCGACAAGGTCGCCACCCTCAGCCGTGAGGATCTCCGCAAGATAGCCGAGCAGAAGATGCCCGACCTCAACTGCAGCGACATCGAGGCCGCCATGAGCATGGTCGCCGGTACCTGCCGCAGCATGGGCGTGCTCGTCGCCGCCGAGTAAGCGGGCGGCTCTTTAACGTGGGAGGATATGCCGCTATCTGAGGCAGTCATCCGACGAACCACATTTTAAGGAGGATATCAAATTGTTCAGAGGTAAGAATTATAAAGAGAGCGCCAAGCTCGTAGATAAACAGGCCCTTTACGATCCCGCCGAGGCCTTCGACCTCGTCATCAAGGCCAGCAAGGCCAAGTTCGATGAGACCGTCGAGCTGCACGTCAAGCTCGGTGTCGACTCCCGCCACGCCGACCAGCAGGTCCGCGGCGCCATCGTCCTGCCCCACGGCACCGGCAAGAGCCGCAAGGTGCTCGTGTTCTGCAAGGAGGAGCGTCAGCAGGAGGCTCTCGACGCCGGCGCCGATTACGTCGGCGCTCAGGACATGGTCCAGAAGATACAGACCGAGAACTTCTTCGACTACGACGTCGTCATCGCCACCCCCGACATGATGGGCGTTGTCGGCCGCCTCGGTAAGGTCCTCGGCCCCAAGGGTCTCATGCCCTCCCCCAAGGCCGGCACCGTCACCCCCAACCTCGCCCAGGCCATCACCGAGGTCAAGGCCGGTAAGATTGAGTACCGCCTCGACAAGACCAACATCATCCACTGCCCCATCGGCAAGGTCAGCTTCGGCGCTGAGAAGCTCGCCGAGAACTACAGCGCTCTCATGGGCGCCATCATCAAGGCCAAGCCCGCCTCCGCCAAAGGTCAGTACATCCGCAGCTGCGTGACCGCCTCCACCATGGGACCCGGCGTGAAGATCAACGCCAACAAGCAGTAAAATTGCAAAGCCGACGGCAGCGCCGTCGGCTTTGGTTTTTTTCTGCTGGGCGTGATCATCGATGGAGGGGGCGCGATGCGGAACCATTTTTCTTTAGAAGAAAAAGGGTTCCGCGCCTCCAAAAAGAATCTTTTTTGCGCGTATCCGAGCTGTCAGCGCTGCCGACACGGCGCCGTTAGAATTGAAGAGCGCTCAGTCCCACTCCGCGCCACAGGGCGCTCGATTTCGAGGATTTCGGCAGTTTAAGCACCGACTTTGGGGCGCCTGATGCCTACAGAGTTGTTCACTTGCTGTTCTCTCGATTTTGGGCTAGCAAAAGTTTTCGTCCACCTTTTTCAAAAGGTGGCGGATTCCAAAGGCAGCGCCTTTGGCCGCGCGCCGCAGCGCGCGGAATCCCTTATCCTTCAAAAGCTCAGGAGGGGTTCGGGG
>CALWXY010000073.1 GCA_944385595.1 uncultured Oscillospiraceae bacterium | reverse complement strand
GGTATGCTCTGGAAGCCGCGCTCGTAGCGCGAGTAGACCGTCTGGCTTATGCCGAGCAGCTCCGCGACATCCCGCTGGCGCAAATCCCTGTCCTCGCGCAAATCTCTGAGCCGCTGGAAGTACATGTCACACCCCCAGCCTCGCCTCAAGCGCCTTGCGCACCTCTTTGAGCACCTTTATGCGGGCGTATTTCTTGTCGTTGCCCTCGATGATGTGCCAGGGGGCAAACTCGGTGGAGGTCTTTTGCAGCATCTCGTCGACGGCTTTTTCGTACTGCGGCCACTTGTCGCGGTTGCGCCAGTCCTCGTCGGTGATTTTGTGCTGCTTTTCGGGCGTGCTCTCGCGCAGGCGGAAGCGCTCGAGCTGGGTGTCGGAGTCGATGTGCAGCCAGAACTTCTCGACCACCGCGCCGTGGCGGCTGAGCTCGTACTCGAACTCGTTGATTTCGTCGTAGGCCTGGCTCCAGCGGCTCTCCGGCGTGAGGCCCTCGATGCGCTCGACCATCACGCGCCCGTACCAGCTGCGGTCAAAGAGGGCGATGTGCCCGTCGCGGGGAATCTCGCGCCAGAAGCGCCAGAGATAGTGCCGCGCGAGCGCCTCCGGCGAGGGGGAGGCTATGGGCACGACGTCGAAGCCGCGCGGGTCGAGCGCCCAGCTGAGACGGCGTATCGCGCCGCCTTTGCCCGCGGCGTCCCAGCCCTCAAAGGCGAGGACGACGGGGATTTTCTCCCGGTAGATGAGGCTGTGCAGCTTGCTGAGCTTTTTCTTCTCTTTTTTCAGCTCGGCATCGTACTCGTCCTTGTCGGTGATGGCGGGGGAGAGGTCGACGTCGCGGAGCCTCGGCATCTCAAGCAGCGGCCAGCCGCGCTGTTCGCGAGGCAGCGGCTTCGGCGCGCCGTGGTCGATGGCGGAGACTATGCCGTCGCGTATGACGCGGAGCACCTCCAGGGTGCCGCTGCGTTTGTCCTCGTTTGGGACTATGTGCCAGCGCGCGTGCTGGGGCGAGCTGCGCTCAGTGACGTACTCCACCAGCTCGCGGCGCTCGTCCCACTCGCGGTTCTGCTTCCAGGCCGACTCGTCGACGCGCCAGGCCTCGGCGTCGTCCCCGGCGAGCTTCTCGAGGCGGCGCTTCTGCTCTGCGCGGCTGATGTCGAGGTAGAATTTGAGGATGAGGCAGCCGTCGTCGGCGAGCTGGCGCTCGAAGACATTTATGCTGTCGAGCAGGCGCCGCGCCTCCGATTCATCGGCTGCGGAGAAGGCGGCGTCGTACCAGCTGTGGTCGAGGACGGACATAAGCCCGCGCGCGGGTATGTCCTGCCAGTAGCGCCAGATGAACGGGCGGCGGCGCGCCTCCTCGGAGGCGGAGCCGTAGGTGTAGACCTGATAGCCGCGCGGGTCAAGCTCGGATATGACCTCGGCTATCATGCTGCCCTTGCCCGAGGCGCTCGCGCCCTCGAACAGGAGGATGACCGGCACGCCGGAGCGCTTGAGCGGCTCCTGGAGGGTGAGCAGCTCCTTCTGAAGATGCTTTATCTCTTTTTTAAGAGCTTTCTTGTCGGATGCAGAGTCCATATCGGCGCGTCCTTTCCATGCGTTTTTTCTGATTATAATGCCGCCGGCGTGGAAATTGATGTATTTTTTGTGACTTTTTCAGCAGTATTTCATAATTTATTAACCACGCGGCGCGCCGGCGGTGCTAAAATACACTATATGACTTTTGGATGCGAGATGAGAATAATGCCGGGCTTCAGAAGACTGCCGCTGGGCGACATACCAAACCTGCGCGATTTGGGCGGCTGGGCCGTCACAAACGGCGTGACGCAATGCGGGGTGTTCCTCCGCTCCGCACTGCCGCAGTACATAGACGAGGAGAGCGAGGCGCTGCTGCGCCGCTACGATCTCCGCACCGTCATCGACTTCCGCAGCGAGCGCGAGACCGAGCGCGACCCCGACCCGCTGAGATATATGGACGGCGTGCGCTACCTGTCCATACCGATGTTCGACTCCGCCGCCTCCGGCGCCGCGCTGAGGATCAGGCCGGAGGCCAACTTCTCCTGGCCGGAGCACTATATAAGGATGCTGGAGACTCAGAAGGACTGGGTGCTCCGGGTGATGAGCGCGCTCGCCGCGAGCGAGGGCTGCGCCCTCTTCCACTGCACGACCGGCAAGGACAGGGCGGGCATAATCAGCGCGCTGATACTCTCCATGTGCTCGGTCTGCGACGAGGACGTCATTGCCGACTACAGCGTCAGCGAGATATACCTGCGCCCTATGTACGAGGAGATGGAGAGCTACAGCCGGCTCTGCGGCGGCGACATAGAGGCGCCTTTCTACCGCACCTCGCCCGCCACCATGCGCGAGATGCTGGACTATATCCACTCAAACTACGGCTCCGCCGCCGGCTACCTCGAGGATTGCGGCCTGCCGGAGAGCGCGGCCGCGCGCATACGCGCAAAGCTCACCGCCAAAATTTAGCTTGCGCCGAGCATGAGTATGAGATATAATACTCGTGTTTGCAGTTATTTCGGGCACGGCTCCGCCGCGCCCGTAACAGTACAGGACAAAGGAAGATTAGAACATGAGTGAATCATCACAGTTCAAGAGGAAAGAGGAGCAGGAGCTCCGGGCGAAGCAGAAGCGCACCCGCATCCGCGCGGCAATCATATTTGTGCTGGCCGTCATTATCATAACCGGCAGCTTCGTCGTGAACTCCGATTACTTCTACACCGGCACCGCCGCCGTCTCCGTCGGCGATGTGGAGTACAGCGCCGCCGAGCTCAGCTACTTCTACCAGAACGAGTACTCCAGCTTCACCAACTCCCTGGGCGATATGGCCTCCCTCGTCATCGACAGCAGCAAGCCGCTCGATGAGCAGTACTATACCGAGGACCAGACCTTCCACGACTACTTCATCTCCCTCGCCGAGACCGACCTCGCCAACGTCACCGCGGCCTGCCGCGCCGCCGAGGCCGAGGGCATGACCCTCAGTGAGGACAGCGTCGCGAGCGTCGACCAGGAGATTTCGAACGTCGAGACCTACGCCATGCTCTACGGCACCACCGCCGACATTCTCCTTCAGGATACCTACGGCAAGGGCTTCACCGCCGAGATTTACCGCCACATGCTCGAGATGCAGGCCCTCGCCAACCAGTATACCACCGCCAAGGCCGAGAGCTTCGAGTATACCGAGGAGGAGCTCAAGGCAAACTATGCCGAGAATAAGGACGACTACGACATCTTCGGCTACTACGTCTACTACATCGAGAACGGCGACGACGCCGAGGCCGCCTACGCCCTCGCCGATGAGATTGCCCTCGCCGAGGACGGCGAGGAGTTCGCCCAGCTCGTCTATGACAACGCCCCCGAGGACAGCAAGAGCAACTACGAGGACCCCGAGTCCACCCTCTACTACAGCATGGGCTCCACCCTCTCGTCCTACGACTACGGCGACTGGCTCAAGGAGAGCGGCCGCAGCGCCAACGACACCACCGTCATCGAGAGTAGCAGCGGCGGCGGCTACTATGTGCTGATGTTCGTCAGCCGCGACGACAACAACTACCAGTCCGTCAGCATGAGACACATACTGGTCAAGGTCGAGGCCGACGAGGACGGCAACTACACCACCGAGGCCATCAACACCGCCCGCGCCGCGATTGACGAGATCGCCGCCGAGTTCAATTCCGGCGACAAGACCGAGGACAGCTTCGCCGCCCTCGCCAACGAGAAGAGCGAGGACGAGGGCTCCAATACCAACGGCGGCCTCTACGAGCACGTCTACCACAACCAGATGGTCGAGCCGATTAACGACTATATCTTCGACAGCGCCCGCAAGGCCGGCGACACTGAGATCATCTACTACGAGGGCTCCAACTACGCGGGCTACCACCTCGTCTACTTCGTCGGTGAGGACGGCCTCTACTGCGACTACATCGCGGATACGAACCTCCGCAACGCCGACTTCAGCAGCTGGCTCACCGCCGAGAGCGCCAAATACCCCATAACCGAGCACTATTCCATCCGCTTCGTCGGCTGATAACACACAAAAAGCGCGTCGGAGCTCAAGCGAGCTCCGGCGCGTTTTGACTAACTGAAAGGATGTGACCCGCATGAAAAAGAGACTTACCAGAGCCTCGGCTCTGCTGCTTATGCTCGTAATGCTGCTGGGCGCCGCGGCCTGCGGCTCCACGGAGGAGACCAGCCCCAGCCCGGCGGTCGAGCCGCCGGAGCTCGCCAATCCCGACTACGTCCCGCCCAGCACCGCGCCGGAGACGGCCTCGCCCGAGGCGACGCCGCCGGAGATTGCAAACCCCAACAATAATGACGGCGCGACCACCATCCCCAGAACCGAGGACGCCGGCGCCGAGTACCTCGACCGCATCACCTTCCTCGGCGACTCCACCACCTACGGCCTCAAGGCCTACAGTATGCTCTCCGGCGGCACGGAGACCAAACAGGTCTGGACTCCGTCCAGCGGCACGCTGACCCTCTCCAACCAGAGCTGGGCCACCATCGTCTACCCCGCCACCGGCGAGGAGATTCCCATCCGCGACGCCGTCACCGCGGCGCAGCCGGATATCATGGTCATCACCCTCGGCGTGAACGGCGTGTCCTTCCTCACGGAGGACGGCTTCAAGTCCGAGTATAAGAGCCTTGTGCAGGATATCCAGGAGCTCAGCCCGAACACGAAGATTATCTGCAACTCCATCTACCCCGTCGAGTCCGACTACCAGTACCTCGCCGACATCAACAACGAGAAAATCACCGCGGCCAACGGCTGGATAGCAGAGGTCGCGGCCGAGTGCGGCGTCTACTACCTCGACACCTACCCGCTGCTCCTCGGCGACGACGGCTTTATGAAAGAGGAGTACGGCAACGGCGACGGCATACACCTCGGCCCCGCCGGCTTTGAGGTCGTGCTCGAGAACATCCGCACCCACGCGGTGCAGTGAGGGGGCGCGGCATGATTAAGAGATTTGCGGCCTCAGCGCTGCTGCTGGCAGCGCTGCTGGCTCTCGCCGCCTGCGGCGGCGGGAGCTCAGAGGAGTATAAGAGCGACGTCGCCACGGCGGACATCGCCGGGCAGGTCAGCGCCTCGCTGGAGAACGACTCGCTGATCGCCATGGACGAGAGCTACCTCACCAACGCCATGCAGCTCGACCCCGCCATGTTCGCCGACTACACCGTCATGGTGAACAGCAAGGGCGTCAATATCGACGAGTTCGGCATATTCAAAGCCCCCGACGCCGACAGCGTCGCCGACGTGGAGGCGGCCGTGAAGGGCTACCTCCAGCTGAGAATCGACACCTGGATGCCGGAGTACATGCCGGAGGAGTACCCGAAGCTCGAAAACGCCGAGGTCACCACCTGCGGCCAGTACGTTATGTACGCCATACTCTCCGACGAGAGCGCCCAGACGGCCTTCGCCGAGCTTGAGACGGCGCTGAAGGCATGACAAGGCTGATTGCGCTCGACATCGACGGCACCCTGCTGACGAGCGACCGGCGCATAGGCCCCGAGACGCTCGCCGCCCTGCGCGCGGCGCACGGGCGCGGGGTGAAGCTGGTGCTCGCCACCGGCAGGGCCTACCGCAGCCTGCAGGACGTCATGGAGCTGCTCGGCTGCGCGGACTACGCCATAACGTCGAGCGGCGGCGGGGTTTTCCGCGCCGACGGCGAGATGCTCTACGCCGCCCGCATGGCCCCGCAGCACGCGCGGGCTATACTCGCGGCGGTGCGCCCGTTCGGCGCCGACCCGGAGCTGTATATCCGCGGCCAGGCCTACGCCTCTGCGCGCCAGCTCGACAATATGCGCTCGTGGGGCGTGCCGGAGAAGGTCTGCGGCTATATCCTCGATACGCGAATACGCGTGCCGGATATGGCGGAGTTCATCGAGTCGCACATAGACTGCATAGAGGGCATGGACGTGCTCACCGCCCCGTACGAGCTGCGCGGCGCCATGCGCGCGGCGCTGGAGGGGATAGACGGCCTCGCCGTCACCTCGTCTAGCCCGCACTACGTCGACGTCAACACGGCGGGCGTGACTAAGGCCTCCGGCCTTGAGCGGCTGGGCGAGCTGCTCGGCATAGCCCCGGCGGAGATGATGGCATTCGGCGACGCGGAGAACGACGTCTCCATGCTCCGCTTCGCGGGCACGGGCGTCGCAATGGGCAACGCCGAGCCGGAGGCGAGAGCCGCCGCCGACTACCTCACCGCCTCGAACGACGAGGAGGGCATAGCCGCCGCCCTGCGGCATTTTGATGTGATATGAAAAGAATCCCCGGGTCACCGACCCGGGGATTTTTTAGTCTGTTATGAGATTTCTCAAATCAGACATCGAGGCGTAGCCGGAGGGGTCGGTGACGTCCCCGGCGAGAATGGTCATCGTCTCAATTATCTCGTCGATGTGCGCCATGCTGCGCTCGGGGTCGAGCACCATTGCGCCGTAGACCTCGTTGCAGAATGTGTAGTTCGCGGCCTGGCTGCTGCCCTCCGTCAGCAGGTGATAGGCCTGCATGAAGGAGCGGAAGCTGCCGACGGCGTACTGCCAGCTGCTCTGCTCGCCGGTGTCGCGGAACTCGCAGAACTGCTCGCAGGCATTTAAGGCTCCGGCCTGGGCGAGGAGCTTGACGTCCGACATGTCGCTCTCAGCGGCGCGCCACATGAATGCCAGCGCGGCGCAGGCGACAATCAGGACGGCGATGATGATTTGATAAATGCGGTTTTTCATGTGATGCTCCATACAGGAAAATGGCCCGCGCAAATCGCGCGGGCCATAATCGGTTTTTTACTCCTCGGTAGGCATCTTCCAGCCGTGGTGGTCTGTGTGGAGGAGGTGGTGGCTCTTCTCGGAGAGGGGCTTGCCCATGTAGTCCTCGTAGAGCTTGAGGACGGCGGGGTTCTCGTGCGAGAAGCGCAGCTTGCTGCTGCGGTCGAGGTCGTAGAGGCGGTTGGCGCGCGGCTCCGCGAACTCGCAGCCGTCGTGTATGGGCTGACCGCCGCCGCCGACGCAGCCGCCGGGGCAGGCCATGATCTCGACGAAGTCGTACTCGACCTGGCCGAGACGTATCGCCTCCATGAGCTTGCGGGCGTTGCCGAGGCCGTTGGCCACGGCGGTGCGGACGGTTATGCCCGCGATGGAGAACTGCGCCTCGCGCCAGCCGTCCATACCGCGGACCTGACGGAAGGCGTCGGGGTCGGCGTTCTTGCCGGTGACGAGGAAGTGGGCGCTGCGGAGCGCCGCCTCCATGACGCCGCCGGTCGCGCCGAAGATGACGCCGGCGCCGGTGCCGAGGCCGAGCGGCTGGTCGAAGGGCTGCTCGTAGAGGGTGGAGACGTCGATGTCGAACATGTTGATGAGATAGTCGACCTCGCGGGTGGTGAGGGAGAAGTCGACGTCGGGGTCGCCGCAGGCGTCGTTGAGGTTGGGGATGGCGCACTCGTGCTTTTTGGCGGTGCAGGGCATGATGGACACGCAGCAAATCTTGTGCGGGTCGACGCCCAGCAGCTCGGCGTAGTAGCTCTTGACGACGGCGCCGAACATCTGCTGCGGGCTCTTGGCGGTGGAGAGGTTATCCACCATGTTGGGGTACTGCGACTTGATGAAGCGCACCCAGCCGGGGCAGCAGGAGGTGAACAGGGGGAGCTTGCTCTCCTCACGGTGGGTGAGGCGCTCGATGAATTCGCTGCCCTCCTCCATGATGGTGAGGTCGGCGGTGAAGTCGGTGTCGAAGACGTAGTCGAAGCCGACGGCCTTGAGCGCGGAGACGAGGCGCTCGGCTGTGGCGAACTCGCGGCTGAGGCCGAAGGTCTCGCCCCAGGCGGCGCGGACAGCCGGCGCGACCTGGACGACGGTGATCTTGTCGGGGTCCTGCAGGGCCTCGATGACGGCGATGGTGTCGTCGCGCTCATACAGCGCGCCGACGGGGCAGTGCGTGACGCACTGGCCGCAGAGGGTGCAGTTGGATTTGTCGAGCGTGGTGCCGACGACGCCGACGCTGGTGTTGCCGCCGGTGCCGATGACGTCCCAAATGTTCATGCTCTGGACCTTGTCGCAGAAGTTCACGCATCTCATGCACTTGATGCACTTGTTCTGGTTCTTGACGATGGGGAAGTCCTTGTGCTGGATGGCGCGCTTGTCGAACTCGCCGTAGGGCGAGTAGCGCATGTTCATCCTGGAGGAGAGCTCCTGGAGGGCGCAGTTGTTGTTTCTGGGGCAGCTGGGGCAGCGGGCGTCGTGCTGGGACATGATGTAGCGCAGGTTGATGCGGCGCACGTTCATGACGCGCTTGCTGTGGGTGTAGATGACCATGCCGTTCTCGACGGGGGTGTTGCAGGAGGCGGCGAGGCGGTTCTCACCCTCGATTTCGACGAGGCACATGCGGCAGGCGCCGATCTCGTTTATATCCTTGAGGTAGCAGAGGGTGGGGATGTTGATGCCGTTGGCGCGGGCGGCCTCGAGAATAGTGGTGCCCTCCTGGGCGTAAATCTCTTTATTGTTAATAGTAATCTTTACCATTGCCTTTTCCTCTCTCCACGGAATTTTCCGAAGCCGTAGTTGTCGCAGCGCATACATCTGCTGCACTCCTGCTGGGCCTCCTCGTAGGTCATGGGATTCTCCATGAGGAAGAAGTCGCCCTTACGGTCGGCCACCTCGCGCTCGGTGATGTCGACGCGGCCGCAGGCGGGCTTGATGGAGATGGGGGCGCTGGGGATGTCGACGTCGACGGTGATGGTGTGCTCGAAGCCGAGGTAGGCATCGATATTGTTGGCGGCAATCTTGCCGGCCTCGATGGCTCTGATGACGGTGGCGGGCCTGGTGACGGCGTCGCCGCCGGCGAAGACGCCGGGCATACCGGGGACGGAAGTTCCCGGCTCGGCGACGAGGGCCTCGCGCCTGAGGGGGACGCCGCTCTCGCCGAAGTAGGCGGAGTCGATGGCCTGGCCGATGGCGGCGATGATGTAGTCGCACTCGATGCGCTCAGGCTCCTTGTCGGAGGGGCGCGGGGCGGGGCGGCCGTGCGAGAACTCGCCGATTATCTGCGGCTGCACCCAGAGTGCGGTGACGTTGTCGTCCTCGTCGTACTCGACCTTGAGCGGGGCGCGGAGGGTGATCAGCTCGCAGCCCTCGGCGACGGCGCCCTCGATCTCCTCGAAGAGGGCGGTCATATCCTGCTTGCGGCGGCGGTACACGCACTTGACGCTCTGAGCGCCGAGGCGGAGGGAGGTGCGGGTGGCGTCCATGGCGACGTTGCCGCCGCCGACGACGAGCACTCTCTTGCCGGTAAAGTCGAGCTTCTGGCCGTCGCCGACAGCGTGGAGCATCTCGACGGCGGACATGACGCCGCGCTTGTCGTCGCCCTCGATGCCGAGGCTGCGCCCGGCGTGGGCGCCGATGGCGAGGTAGACGGCGTCGTACTTGCTGCGGATCTCGTCGAGGGTGAGGTCGGCGCCGATGGAGGCGTTCTCAATCTTGACGCCGAGCGAGAGGATGACGCCTATGTCGGAGTCGAGGTAGGAGTCGGGGAGGCGGTAGCAGGGTATGCCGTAGCGGAGCATACCGCCGAGCTGCTTGTTTTTCTCGAATATGGTGACGGAGTGGCCCATCAGGGAGAGGAAGTAGGCCGCGGTGAGGCCGGTGGGGCCGCCGCCGATGACGGCGACAGTCTTGCCGGTGGGAGCGGCGGGCTTGGGCGGCGGGACTATGCCGGCGTTATCGACGGCAAAGCGCTTCAGGCCGCGGATGTTGACGGCGTCGTCGTCGACGATTTTGCGGCGGCAGTGGGCCTCGCAGGGGTGCTCGCAGATGAGGCTGCACACGGCGGGGAAGGGGTTGTCCTTGCGGATGACCCTGATGGCGTCGGCATAGCGGCCGGCCTTGATGAGGGCTATGTAGCCGGGGATATCGACGTGGGCGGGACAGCCGGAGCTGCATGGGATGGGCATGAACTGGGCCATGCACTGACCGGTGCGGATGTGGGCCTCATAGTCCTCGCGGAAGCCGCGGAGGCCGGTGAGGACCATGTTGGCGGCCTCGATGCCGATGGCGCAGTCGGCCGAGTCGGCGATGGCGGAGGCGTTGCGCTCGAGGTTCACGAGGTCGCTCTCGGTGCCGTTGCCGTCGACGATTTTGTCAATGATCTGCTTGAGCTTGCCGAGACCGATGCGGCAGGGCGAGCATTTGCCGCAGCTCTGCGAGTGGCAGAGGTTGACGAATGCGGAGGCGAGGTCGACGGGGCAGGTGCCCTGAGGCGATGCGTTGAGGCGGCGGTAGAACTCTTTATAGAGGCTGTTTACCGCCTTTTGCGCTGGGGTTTCTCTGGTGATGGTGAGCTTCTCCAATGCCATGACACTCCTTTGTTTACGGACGGCGGAGGGCTGTCCGCGAGATGTGGCCGCGATATTGCAAAGATTTATAATGCAAAAGCGGCGCCGAGCGAGGTTTGCTTGCTTGCAGCCGCCGGGTTTGGCTTATGGCGGCAATTCCGACAATACACATTTTATAAGTATGACACTATTATGAGAGCTTACCGATAAAAAAGCAATAACAAATTACAGCGCCCGGTAAAACTCTCCGAATTCCACAAAAACCGCATAGAGTTTTAGTTACAAACACATGTTTTATTGAAAACATATAAATTATACCTATCTTAACTGTCATATTATAAACAAGGTTGACAATTAATTATCAATTTTACACTAAAATCAGCTGCTAAAGTGCTAAAAAATAGACAAATTTTTGACAATATTATGCTTGTTGACAAAGTCAATTAATGGTATTATCCTATTGCCAGTGAACATGAGAAGAGGAGCCTGCGGCAATGTCCTCTTGCCTCGAGCGCGATGTTCCAAATTTGAATGAAAGGATGACATTATATGAAGAAGTTATACCGTCTGTGCGCGGCGCTTATGTGCCTTGCCATGCTGCTCTCGTTTGCGGCCTGCTCGCAGAGCGCAGAGGAGAGCGCCCCCCCCGTCGAGAGCTCCTCCACCCCCGCGCCGACGCCCGTCGAGAGCACCGAGATAGACCCGGATGCCGAGGCCGCGCCGGTGCGCGTCGCCGCGCTGAAAGGCCCCACCGGCATGGGCATGAGCTTTCTCATGAAGGCCGACGAGAACGGCGAGACCGCCCAGGACTATGAGTTCACCCTCTCCGCCGACCCGAGCGAGGTCAACGCCGCCTTCATAAAGGGCGACTACGACATAGCCGCCGTGCCCATAAACGTCGCCGCCGTGCTCTCGCAGAAGACCGGCAACGTGAAGCTCGCCGCTGTGAACACCCTCGGCGTGCTGTATATACTTGAAAACGGCGACAGCATACAGAGCTTCGGCGACCTCGCGGGCAAGACCATCCAGGCCACCGGCCAGGCCTCGACGCCCGAATACGTGCTGAACTACCTGCTCGAGCAGAACGGCATAGCCGACTCCGTGACGGTGGAGTACCTCACCGAGCACAGCGAGCTGGCCTCGCTGATGGCGGCGGGCGAGAGCACTCTCGGCATGCTGCCGGAGCCGAACGTCACCGTCGTGACCACGAAGAACCCGGATGTCCGCGTCGCCCTCGACCTCACCGCCGAGTGGGAGAGCGTCGCCGGCACCCAGCTCATACAGGGCTGCATCATAGTCAGCGCCGCGTTTGCGGAGGAAAATCCCGACGCCGTTGAAGTTTTCCTTGACGAATACGCCCGGAGCGTGGAAAATGTAAATAGCGACCACGCGGCGGCGGCGGAGCTCATAGCCGAGTACGGCATAGTCGAGTCCGCGGCCATAGCCGAGAAGGCCATAGACAACTGCAACATCGTCTGCCTCACCGGCGACGAGCTGCGCGAGAGCGCCGACGCCATGTTCGCAGTCCTCTACGAGGCCGACCCGAGCTCGCTCGGCGGCGCGCTGCCCGATGAGAGCATCTACTTTTAAGTCCATTTAAAAAGGAGGGACGGCGATGAGACGCAAAAACCTTTTGCGCACTCTCATCGCCGTCCTTTTCTGGCTGGGAGTGTGGCAGTTTGCCGCATGGCGGCTGTCGCTGAGCGTGCAGTGGTCGGAGCTGCTGCTGCCGTACCCCATGAGCGCGCTGCGCCGCCTTTTTGAGCTGATGGCGGGCGCGGAGTTCTGGCTCACCGCGCTCGCGAGCTTCGCGCGAATACTCGCGGCGTTCGCCGCGGGCGCGCTGGCTGGCTCGCTGCTCGCAGCTCTGTGCTGCGTGTCGGCGGCCGGCTCGGCGCTCATATCGCCGATGATGCACGTCGTGCGGGCGACGCCGGTGGCCTCGTTCATAATCCTGCTGCTGCTGTGGCTGCCGGGGCCGGGCTGGGTGAGCTTCACATCTGCGGCGCTTATGACGGCGCCGGTGTTCTGGTCGAACCTCTGCCGCGCCGTCGACGGGGTCGACCCCGCGCTGCTTGAGATGGCGAGGGCCTACCGCCTCGGGAGGGGCAAGGTGTTCCGCCACATCTATATGCCGGCGCTGCGCCCGGCGCTGGCCGCCGCCTGCGAGAGCGGCGTCGGCCTCGCGTGGAAGTCGGGCGTCGCCGCCGAGGTGCTCACGCGCCCGGCGTATGCGATCGGCCGCATGGTCTACGAGTCGAAGCTCTACCTTGAGACGACGGATCTGTTCGCCTGGACGGCGGCGGTGGTGCTGCTGAGCCTCGCGGTGGAGAAGGGCGTGCGCGCCATTGTGAAAAGGGGTGGACGCAATGCCTGATTTGAGAGTGGAAAAGCTCTGCGCGGACTACGGCGGCGAGGCTGTGCTGCGCGATTTCAGCTGCGATTTCAGCCGCCCCGGGGCCTACGCCATCATGGGCGGCTCCGGCGTCGGCAAGACGACGCTGCTGCGCGTCCTCGCCGGGCTTATGAGGCCGCGCTCCGGCTCGATTGGCGACTTTCCAAAGCTGCGCCGCGCCGTCATGTTCCAGGAGGACAGGCTGCTTAACCAGCTCACGGCGCTCGGCAATGTGGAGCTGGTGTCGGATGTGCAGTCCGCGCGGCGCTGGCTGGAGGCCGTGGAGCTCGCGGACAAGGCGGACGCCCTGCCGGGCGAGCTCTCCGGCGGACAGCGCAGGCGCGTGGCGCTGGCGCGCTGCGCCGCATTTGGGGGCGACCTGCTGCTGCTCGACGAGCCGTTCACAGGGCTCGATAACGAGCTGAAGGCGCGCATAGCGCCCCGCCTCGCCGCGGAGTTTGAGCGCATCATACTCAGCACCCACGACGCCGACGAGGCGGCGCTGTTCTCGGCGAGCGTGCTGCGCCTCGGCACTTGAAACTTTGAAAAATTGGTGCTATTATGAAATTGAAGAGCAGAGAGCTGCATATAATATTTTTATTATGCAGCTCTCTGCTTTAATTCTTGCGTTATGGAGGTTGCGGAGATGTCGAGGCTTGCAAACAGGGAGACGCTCACAAATATGGCTTTTGAGCTGGCCGGGAGCTTTCTCATCGCCATCGCGACGTATAACATAGTGCTGTACTCGGAGTTTCCGATGAGCGGATTCTCGGGCGTGGCGCTGATACTCTACCGCCTGTTCGGACTGCCCATAGGCCTCATGACGATAGCGCTGAACATCCCCGTCGCGCTGCTGTGCTGGCGGATGATAGGGCGGGGCTTCATGCTGCGCTCGCTGCGGTGCATGGTGATAAACTCGCTGATGATAGACTACCTCGCGCCGCTGCTGCCGTTTTACACCGGCGAGCGCATGCTGGCGGCGATAGCGGCGGGCGTCATAGGCGGCGCGGGCTTTGCGATGATATACATGCGAAACTCCTCCACCGGCGGCGCGGACTTCATAATAATGGCGATAAAATCGCGGTATCCGCATGTGGCGCTGGGGCGGATAGTGCTGCTGGTCGACGTCGGCGTGGTCGCCGCGGGCGGACTGATTTTCGACGATGTGGACGGCATAATCTACGGCATAATCATAAACTACCTGTTTGCGGTGGTCATAGACCGGGTGATGTACGGCCTGAACTCCGGCAAGATAGCGTTTATAGTGACAGACCGCGGCGAGGACATCTGCTCGGCTATAGACCGCAGCTGCGGGCGCGGCTCGACCATTATCCCGGCGCGCGGCGGCTACAGCGGCGACGGACGCGAGGTCGTCATGGCGGCGGGCACGAACAAGGACATGTACAGCATAGAGAAGGCGGCGAAGCAGGCCGACCCCGGCTCATTCATGGTGGTGATGGAGTCGAGCGAGGTGCACGGCGAGGGCTTCCGCGT
>CALWXY010000072.1 GCA_944385595.1 uncultured Oscillospiraceae bacterium | reverse complement strand
GAAGCGCAGCTCGGCTGTCGGGTCGGGCTTTCTGAAGCCGGAGTAGACGCGCTTTTCGTAGACCGAGCCGTCGAACTCATAGGGCGCGTCGGCGGGCTGGGCGTAGTCAATCTCGGTCGCGGCGGTGAGCCTGCCGCCGTTGCGGGCGGTGGCGGCTATGCTGCGCGCGTCCATGAGGACGACGGCGGCGAGCTGCCCGTCGCCGGGCTTGGAGCCCTCGCGGTTGGGGAAGTTGCGGGTGGTGTGGCGGATGGAGAGGCCGTTATTCGACGGCACGTCGCCCGCGCCGAAGCACGGCCCGCAGAAGCAGGACTTGAACAGCGCGCCCGCCTCCATCAGCCTCTGCTGCACGCCGCTGCGTATCAGCCGCAGGTTCACCGGCACGCTGGGCGGGTAGACGGAGAGCGAGAAGTAGCCGTCGCCGACAGAGCAGCCGTCGAGTATGGCGGCGGCCTCGGCGATGTTGTCGTACATGCCGCCGGAGCAGCCCGCGATGACGCCCTGGTCGACATAGAGCTCGCCGTCCACGATTTTGTCGGCGAGCGAGAGCTTCACCTTGCCGCCGAACTGCTCGAGCGCCTTCTTCTCCGTCTCGCGGAGGATGTCGCCGGCGTTACGGCGCAGCTCGGCTATCGTGTAGGCCTCGGACGGGTGGAAGGGCAGCGCCGCCATAGGCTCGATGGTCGAGAGGTCTATCTCGATGACGCTGTCGTACACAGCGCCGTCCTCCGGCGCGAGCGCGCGGTACTCGTTCTCGCGACCATGCACGGCGAGGTACTCGCGCACGCGCTCGTCGGTCGCCCAGATGGAGCTGAGGCAGGCGGTCTCGGTGGTCATGACGTCGATGCCTATGCGGTAGTCCATGGGCAGGTTCCTGATGCCGGGGCCAGTAAACTCCAGCACCTTGTTTTTCACAAAGCCGTTTTTATAGGTCGCGCCGCAGAGCGCTATGGCGACGTCGTGGGGGCCGACGCCGCGCGCCGGGGAGCCGGTGAGGTAGACGAGCACGACCTCCGGGTCGGCGACGTCGTAGGTGTTCTCAAGAAGCTGCTTGACTATCTCAGGTCCGCCCTCGCCGACGCCCATGGTGCCGATGGCGCCGTAGCGGGTGTGGCTGTCGCTGCCGAGTACCATTTTGCCGCAGCCGGAGAGCGCCTCGCGGGCGTACTGGTGGATGACGGCCTGGTTCGCGGGGACGTATATGCCGCCGTATTTCTTCGCGGCGGAGAGGCCGAAGACGTGGTCGTCCTCGTTGATCGTGCCGCCGACGGCGCAGAGGCTGTTGTGGCAGTTCGTGAGGACGTAGGGCACGGGGAAGCGCTCCATGCCGCTCGCGCGGGCGGTCTGGATGACGCCGACATAGGTGATGTCGTGGGAAATCAGGCTGTCGAATTTTATACGCATGGTGCCGCCGCGGTCGCCGGCATCGTGGGCGCGGAGGATCTTATAGGCCATGGTCTTTTCCCTGCCCGCGGGGAGGCCGGTGGCGGCGGCGCTCTCGAAGCCTCCGTTTTTCCAGACGGCGGGTTTGGACTGGAGTTTTATCATAATGTATCACTCACCTGTCAGAAGAATTTCATACCTATGAGTATAACATAAAAAATCGCATCCGCAAACGGTTTTTACTGCAAGTTTTTATCGGCGTCCTGCATTTTTACACTAATTTCAGCGCAAATACGGCCATTTTCTCGCTGTTTTGCGCGAAATTTGATTTATGCTTGCGTTTGTGATGCAAACGCTTTATAATGTTAGTCAAATACACTCAGAAAGTACAGGAGCGTGACCGCCATGACAGAGATAAACCCCTCAGAGTATTTCGGCCCGGAGCTGCACGACCGCGTCATCTCGGCTTACTGCATACCCGAGAAATACTACACGGATAAGGTAAAACGCGGACTCCGCAACAGCGACGGCACCGGCGTCATGGCCGGCGTCACCCGCATAGGCCGCGTCATAGGCTACAACATCGAGGACGGCGAGATTATCCCCGTCCCCGGCAGGCTGTACTACCGCGGCATAAACGTCGTCGACATAGTCAGGGCGCATGTCGAGAACCGCAGCTTCGGCTACGAGGAGGTCGCCTACCTGCTGCTCATGGGCAAGCTGCCCACAAAAGAGGAGTTCGAGCAGTTCGACGCCATACTCTCCAAGGCGCGCGCCCTGCCCCACAACTTCACCGAGGACATGATTATCAAGGCCCCCAGCCGCGACGTGATGAACAAGCTCGCCCGCAGCGTCCTCGCCCTCTACTCCTACGACCCCAACCCCGACGACACCAGTCTTGAGAACATGCTCCGCCAGTCGATAGAGCTGATTGCGCGCTTCCCCATCATAGTCGCCAACGCCTACGCCGTGAAGCGCCACCACTTCGACAAAAAGAGCCTCTACATCCATAACCCCAAGGAGAGCCTCTCCGTGTCGGAGAACTTCCTGCGTATGCTCCGCCACGACAAGAGCTACACGCCGGAGGAGGCGCATCTGCTCGATATTCTGATGATCCTCCACGCCGAGCACGGCGGCGGCAACAACTCCGCCTTCGTCTGCCGCGCCCTGTCCTCGACCGGCACCGACACCTACAGCGCCATCGCGGGCGCGGTCAGCTCGCTCAAAGGACCGCTGCACGGCGGCGCAAACTCCAGAGTCCAGGCCATGATAAAGGGCGTCAAGGAGAACGTGCCCGACCCGCACGACGACAACGCCATGAGCGCCTACCTGACGAAGCTTCTCGACCGCGAGGCGGGCGACGGCTCCGGCAAGATCTACGGCCTCGGCCACGCCGTCTACACCGAGTCCGACCCCCGCGCCGAGCTGCTCAAGATCTACGCCGCCAAAATGGCCGAGACCAAGGGCATGACCATGGACTACGACTATCTCCGCAGCATAGAGCGCAACGGCTCGCGCCTCATCATCGAGCGCAAGAACCTCTCGACGCCCATCTGCTCCAACGTCGACCTCTACTCCGGCTTCGTCATCCGTATGCTCGGCATACCCGACGAGCTGTTCACGCCGCTGTTTGCAATTTCGCGCATCTCCGGCTGGTGCGCGCACCGCATCGAGGAGGTCATGAGCGGCAAGCGCATCATGCGCCCGGCCTACCGCGCCGCCGTCGCCGAGACTCCGTATGTGCCGATGGACGAGCGCTGAGCAGCGGGGGGCGCTATAATGTGAAACCCATTTTCTTTTGTAAAAGAAAACGGGTTTCACGCTTCCCAAAAGAAAACACCGTAGACGGCAGTCTGCGCGGCGTTTTGTAGTTTCAGGTTTCGTTCATCCGCCGCCCGCGTATCACAGTACCGGCTCTCTATCCACCGGCTATATCAAATTTGAATCA
>CALWXY010000071.1 GCA_944385595.1 uncultured Oscillospiraceae bacterium | reverse complement strand
GCCGGGTCGCTCGTCACCGGGCTTTTGAAGTTCATATCGAGGAAAAACGCGCGGCTTGTGGCGCAGCTTGAAAAGCTGTAGTCCTCGTTTTGAAACAGCGGGTAGCTGGCGTAGGGCAGGCCGTAGGCCGCGTCTATCTCGCCGCCCTGCAGCGCCATTGTGAGCGTGTCGCCGTCGGTGATGGTGAGAACCGTTATCTCGTCATAGCCCGGCTCGCCGTTCCAGTAATCCGGGTTTTTGACGAGCTTCACCTCCTCGCCGCTCACGAGCGAGGTCGCGATATAAGGCCCTGTGCCGGTGACCATACCGTCGTCCGTGATGCCGGCCTCCATATCTATTATGCAGCCGTAGGGGTCGCTGAGATAGTTTATGAGCGTCGGCCTCGGCTCACTAGTCTCAATCGTGAGCGTCATGCCGTCGGCGGTGATGGAGGCTATTTTCAAATCGCCTCCGGCCCTGTTGTGGTTCTCAACGAGATGCTCAAGGCACTCCTTTACCGCCTGCGCGTCCAGCGCGCGCCCGCTGCTGAATGTGACGCCGTCGCGGATTGTGATGCGCCAGGTCAGCTCGTCGACGCACTCATAGCCGGTGGCTAGCCAAGGCTCGGTCTCCATGGCGTCGGAGTAGCGGAACAGCGTCTCGCCGACGCCGTAGCGTATGCACGCCCAGCCGGAGTAGGCGTTGTGGGGGTTGATGTCCGGCTCCTCGTTCTCGGGGTTGAATGTCGTGTCGCCGAAGACGAAGCTGCTCTTCCCGTCGGAGCTCTCCTGCGGGGCGCAGCCCGCGGCGAGCGCGAGAATGAGGCAGATTGCCAGTATAAAAGCCAGATGTTTTTTCACGGGAGTCTCCTTTTCTGTCTATCTGCGGCTGTTTTTGGGGTCGAGATAGTCGCGCACCGTGTCGCCGAGCAGGTTGAAAATCACGACGGCGACAAATATCGCGGCGCCGGGGCCGAGTATCACCCACGGGTAGGTCTGGAGCATGCTGCGCCCGCCGCTCATCATATTGCCGAGCTCCGCCGTCGGCGGCTGGGCGCCCAGCCCGAGGAACGACAGGCCCGCGAGCTCCATCATCATGGTGCCTATGTCCAGCACCGAGGTGACCAGTATGGGGCCCATGATATTCGGCAGTATATGGCGCAGAATCAGCTGGGCCGCCGTGCAGCCGGAGAGCCGCGAGGCGGCGATATAATCTGTGTCTTTGACGGCCAGCGTGCGGCTTCGGGCTATGCGGGCGTATTTCGGCCAGCTTATCGCCGCGAGGGCGATGACGGCGTTTTGCAGCCCGCCGTTCAGCAGCGCGGCTATGGCCATGGCGAACACCAGCCCCGGGAAAGCGAGGCAGACGTCGGAGACGCGCATCAGCAGCGAGTCGACGATTCCGCCCCTATATCCGCAGACGACGCCGACGGCAGTGCCCACCACCGTGATGATGACGACCAGCGTCAGCGTCGAGAGCACGCTGGTTCTCAGCCCCACAAGTATGCGCGAGAACATGTCCCTGCCGTGCCTGTCCGTGCCGCAGATGTGCTCAGCGCTCGGCGGCTCAAGGACGGAGAAAATCTGCGCGTCGGGGTCGTAGGGGCAGAGCTGTCTTGCAAACAGCACCGCAAGCATCAGCAGCGCAAACAGCGCCGTGAACACGGCGAGCCTGCGTTTGACCGTATTTTTCCTGATTTTCGGCGTCCTCACGGACACCCCGTCAATATTGCTCAAGATTTGGCACCCCCCAGGCGTATCCTCGGGTCAAGGATGCGGTATGAGAGGTCGGTTATCAGATTCACGCAGACATAGATTATGGCCATCCACATGACGTAGGCCTGTATCATCGGGTAGTCGCGCAGATTTATCGAGTCCACCGCCAGCTTGCCGACACCGTCCCACATGAAAATGGACTCGACTATGGCGGTTCCGCCGAGCAGGCTGCCTATGGAGAGCGTGAGCAGCGTGATTATCGTCACAAGCGAGGCGCGCAGCACGCTTTTCGTGAGCGTGACACTGAAGCGCACTCCCCTCGCCCTAGCGCCGGTGACATAGTCGCGGCTCAGCTCGTCCAGCACTGTGGCGCGCACCTGTCGGAGGTATTTGGCCGACATGGCTATAGCGAGCGTGAGCGCCGGCAGCGCCGCGCCGCGCAGGCTGAGCTCCCTCGATATGACCGGGAACACCTTCAGCCGTATGGACAGGAAATACATAAGCAGCAGCGCCACGAAAAAGTTCGGCATACTGTTGCCCACAAAGCTGCATGTGCGGATGAGGTAGTCGGTGAATTTATTCTGTCTGACCGCGGCGAACACGCCCAGCGGTATGGATATCAGCACCGTGAGCGCTATGGACAGCGCCGTGAGCAGCAGCGTCGCCGGGAGCTTTGAGACGAATGTGGGAAACACCTCTTTGCCGGAGATATAGCTGGTGCCCATGTCTCCGCGCAGCAGATTGCCGAGCCAGACGGCATACTGGGTGAGAAACGGCTTGTCCAGCCCCAGCTCCGCTCTGGCCGCGTCGATGACCTCCTGCGACAGCACAATGCCGGTGTTCTCCATTGTCTTGAGCACGGCGTCGCTGCCCGCGAGGCGCATCATCGCGAATGAGAGAAATGTAATGATCAGCAGTATCGGTATGAGCTGGAGCAGCCGTTTGACGGCGTATCGCATCATGAGGCGTCAGCCCCGATACCCGGTTTTTTCACGGCTTCCACCAGGAACATAGGTGTGGAGGCGTTGTTGACCCACTCCTCGCGCGTCCAGACGCGCCGCCATATCTCCGTGTCCGCCGAGACATCCATGCCGAGGTCGGCGAGTACGCCGAAATCCCAGCCCGGGCGGTCATGCGCCGAGAGCGGCGCGCGGCGGGCTATGCTCTCCACAGCCGCGACGTCCGTGCCGGCGGTGTCGTCCTCGACTCCGCTGCTTCGCACGTTCTCCCGGTCGGCCAGATGGGCGCTCTCGGCCTCGCCGTCGTAGAGGTATCTGTACCAGTTGGCGTCGAAATTCAGCAGCAGTCCTCCGGGTCTCAGCACTCTCGCCCACTGTCCGTAGGCCCTATCCGGATGCGGGAGATTCCAGGTCAGGTTGCGCGAGACTATCACGTCGAAGCTCGCGTCCGCGAATGTGAGCTCCTCGGCGTTCATCTGTCTGAAATCTATCAGCCGTCCGAGCGCCCCGGCGTTTGCCGCGGCCTGCTCGAGCATGGCCGCCGTGTAGTCCACCGCCGTCACGGCGTAGCCCAGCTCCGCGAGTATGATGGCAAAAAAGCCCGGGCCTGTGCCTATATCCAGCACGCGGATGTCGGCGCGGGCTCTGCCGGCAAAGTATGCGCGGATTTTGCCGTCGAGAACGCCGCTCCACACCCGGCGCTGCCCGGTGCGAAGCTCGGCTTTGTTCACGTCGGAATATCCCGGCGCGCGTCTGGTCCAGTATGTGATATTGTCGGCAGAGAATCCGAGTCCAGTGTCAAGCATGGTGTACCTCCGTCAGGCCACGGCCGAAATCGTGAAAATCGGCGTGGGGTTATAAAACTCGTCGACCTCGCCGTATATTCGCTTCCACACCGACGTGTCGACTGATATGCCGCCGAATCCGGCGGAGCGGAGCAGCTCGACGTCCCACTGAGGGCGCGCGCACTGCATTGGGCGGAGCGTGTCCTTTATGGCCTCGTACTCGCGCATGAGGCTGCCGTCGATGAGTTTGTGCGCGTGGTTCTCCGGCAGCGGGGCCGGTTTCTCGCGGCAGTAGTCGGCGTCGAAATTTATGAGCACCCCGCCGGGCTTCAAAAGCTCGTGCCATTTTTTATAGGCGCTATCGAGGTGCGGCAGCGTCCATGTCAGGTTGCGGGTGACCACCGCGTCGAATGAGCGGGCGGGAAACTGCGGGTTCTCGGCGTCCATCACCAGAAACTGAGCATCCGACCCGAGGCTTTTCGCCACGCGGCGCGCCTCGTCTATCATGCTCGCGGTCAAATCTATGCCCGTCACCTTGTGCCCGCGAGCAGCGAGCATGAAGGCGAACAGCCCTGTGCCGGTGCCGACGTCCAGTATTTTGAGACCGGATTTTTGGGGCAGATATGTCTCAAACTCGCGCATCCACAGCGCGGCCTTATCGCTGTGCAGCTCCCTGAGGCGCTGCTCTGAAAACTGATCCACTCTCCTGCTCCAATAGCCGGCCACCCTTGATTTTATCTCGTTCATAGCTATCTCCAATCGTATCTGCGATTGTAAACATGTTCTCACATCGTCAGATTTTTCGCAAGCCCCCGTGGGGGATACAATTTAATATAAAAATTGGAGATTGGACAACAAAAAAATCCGAACCCGCAAAAGCGGATTCGGATTTATATATGGTGGAGACTATTGGGCTCGAACCAACGACCTCCTGCGTGTGAAGCAGGCGCTCTAACCAGCTGAGCTAAGCCTCCGAATATCTGGTGAGGCGTACGGGAATCGAACCCGTGTTACCGCCGTGAAAGGGCGGTGTCTTAGCCGCTTGACCAACGCGCCAAATAAAAGGGCGTCCGCGCCAAACGTGAACGCCCTTGGTAGCGGCAGTTGGATTTGAACCAACGACACCCCGGGTATGAACCGAGTGCTCTGGCCAACTGAGCTATGCCGCCATTTATTTTTTTCGGCAATCACCGAACAGCAATGAGTATTATAAGCGATTGGGGTGCGTTTGTCAACACTTTTCGCGCAATATTTTTCCAAAATGCAAATGCGGGAAACAGCCGCCGGGCGGCTGTTTCCCTTGCAGTTTACGGCAGATACTCCTGAGGGTCGATATTTTTGCCGTCCTCGCGCATGACGAAGTGCAGGTGCGCGCCGAGCGCGCTCTCGCACATGGCCGTGTCGCCGACGGCTCCTATGACGTCCCCCGCCTTTACGCTGTCGCCCACCGCGACCGTGGGCTGAGCCGCGAGGCCGGAGTACACGCTCTCAACGCCGGAGGGATGCGCTATCACGACCGTCGTGCCGTACATCTCGTCGTCCTCAATCGCGCTCACCTCGCCCTCCGAAACCGCGAGCACATAGGTGCCTATCGGCGCCGAGATGTCTATGCCGCTGTGGGCGCGCCAGTCCTGCATGGTCTGGTCGTACAGCAGCTTGTCGACCGAGTAAGGGGTGACTATATCGCCGTTCACCGGCCACACGAACAGCGCCGGGCTGTTCTCGCTCCAGACCTGCGCGCTCTCGCCGTCATCCGGGCTCATTGCCTCGGTGGGCGCGGGCGCGGGCGTGGTCTGAGGCTTTGCGCTCTCCGGCGCAGTGCTCGGCGCGGGCGTATTCTCCGCTTCGGGCGTCACGACCACTCCGGCCACTCCGACTTCGCTTATTCTGTCATCTACATCAGTCCCTACCATCAGCGTCCAGGCGGACACGCCTATCACTGCGGCGCAGAGGAAAAGGCCTATGTAGAAGCCCTTTCCCTCGACAAATGCTTCGAGCTGGTCGCCGAAGCCTTTTTTCTCCTTCATTGCGGGTACCTCCATATTCAAGCTTTGTACGCATATCTTTGCCTGCCTCGGCGCGGCTTATACATATCTGTGCAAATTTTCCGGCTCGCGGCAAAGTCTATTGAAATCGGGCCGCAAGTGCATTACAATCAAAACTGGCGTATGCTGAATTTTACATGGACAAGGGTGATTGCCTGTGACTGAAATAAAAAAGATTACGACCATCCGCATAAAAGAGCGCCCGAACATACTCTGGGTCGAGCTGGAGACGGCCGACGGCCTCGTCGGCCTCGGCGAGACCTGGCGCGGCGCCTCGGCCGTCGAGAGCGTCATACACGACGAGATTGCCCCCTGGCTGCTCGGGCGCGACTCACGCAGAATAGAGCAGGTATCAAATGTGCTGCTGAACCCCTACGTCGGCTTCCACAGCGCCGGGGCCGAGGTGCGCGCCGCGAGCGCCATAGACATTGCCCTCTGGGACATCTTCGGCAAGCGGCACAGCATCCCCGTTTACGAGGCGCTCGGCGGCGCCTCGCGCGACCGCGTGCGGGTTTACAACACCTGCTCCGGCTACAGCTTCAACGCCAAGAGCAGCTCCTACGACACCGCCGTCTCCCGCCGCGCGATAAAATCCGGTGAAAAGCCCGCCGGCCCCTACGACGACCAGGTCGCTTTCATGACCGACGCCGGCAAGCTCGCCGAGAGCCTGCTCGCCGAGGGCTACACCGCAATGAAGATTTGGCCATTCGACACCGCCGCCGCGGGAAATTACGGCTGCGACATTAGCGGCGAGGCTCTTGAGCGCGGCATGGACGCGTTCAGGAAAATCCGCGCGGCTGTCGGCAACCGCATGGAGATCATGTGCGAGATGCATTCAATCTGGAAGCTGCCCGCCGCGCTCAAAATCTGCCGTGCCCTAGAGGAGGTCGGCGTTTTCTGGGCCGAGGACTGTCTCTGCAAAATGGACGACATGCAGGCTCTGCGCGAGCTGCGCTCCAAGACGAGCACGCCCATCTGCGGCAGCGAGACTATCTCCGGCATGACCTCCTTCCGCCAGCTGATCAGCGCCGGAGCCTGGGACTATGTCATGCTCGACACCGGCTGGTGCGGCGGACTCAGCGAGGCGCGCAAGATTGCCGCCCTGGCCGACAGCTTCTGCAAGCCCATCGCCCCGCACGACTGCACCGGCCCCATACAGCTCTGGGCGGGGCTTCAGCTCGCCGCGCACGCCTCCAACGCCCTGTTCCAGGAGGTCGTGAGGGCCAATCTCGCGAGCTGGTACCGCGAGCTGGTGACGGCGCTGCCCGAAATCGACAACGGCTTCGCCGCCCTCCCCTCCGCGCCCGGCATCGGCGCCTCGCTGCGCCCCGAAGTGCGCCTGCGCTCTGACGCCGTTGTGCGTATCTCAGACTGAAATTGCACTACCAAAACTCTGTGATATGTGCTACAATATTACGAGTTACGATTTTTAAGGAGCCATTAAATGATAACTGTTGAAAACCTCAGCCTGCAATACGGCAGCAGCAAGCTGTTCGACAAAGTCGACCTCCAGTTCACCACCGGCAACTGCTACGGCATCATCGGCGCGAACGGGGCCGGCAAATCCACCTTCCTGCGCATAATCTCCGGCGAGCTCGACTCCACCACCGGCCACGTCTACATAGACCCCAAGCTGCGCATGTCCGTCCTCAAGCAGGACCAGAACATGTACGACGAGTTCAGCGTCATGGACACCGTCATAATGGGCAACAAGCGTCTCTACGACTGCGGCAGGGAAAAAGACGAGATTTACAATAAGGAGGACTTCACCGACGAGGACGGCATCCGCGCCGCCGAGCTTGAGGAGGAGTTCGCCGAGCTGGGCGGCTGGGAGGCTGAGTCCGACGCCTCGCGTATACTTCAGGGTCTGGGAATACCCGTGGATCTCCACGACAAGCAGATGTCCGAGCTTGAGGGCCGCCAGAAGGTCAAGGTCCTGCTCGCGCAGGCCCTGTTCGGCAACCCCGACATCATCCTTATGGATGAGCCGACCAACAACCTCGACCTTGCCTCCGTCGTCTGGCTGGAGGACTTTCTGCTCGACTACGAGGGCCTCGTGCTCATAGTCTCCCACGACCGCTACTTCCTCAACACCGTCTGCACCCATATTGTCGACATCGACTACGGCAAAATCAAGATGTACGTCGGCAACTACGACTTCTGGTACGAATCCAGCCAGCTTATCCAGAAGCTCATCAAAGACCAGAATAAAAAGGCTCAGCAGAAGATTGAAGAGCTGCAGACCTTCGTCGCGCGCTTCGCCGCCAACAAGTCGAAGTCGCGCCAGGCCACCAGCCGCCGCAAGCTGCTTGAGAAAATCAGCATTGAGGAGATGCCCGCCTCCTCGCGCCGCTACCCCTGGGTCGGCTTCAAAGCCGAGCGCGAGCCGGGCAAGGACAGGCTGTTCGTCACCGAGGTCTCCAAGACTGTCGACGGCGTCAAGGTTCTAAACAAGGTCAGCTTCATCATGGGCAAGGATGACAAAATCGCCCTCATCAGCGCCAACGAGATTGCTATTACCACCCTGTTCAAAATCCTCGCCGGCGAGCTTGAGCCGGACGAGGGCACCGTCAAGTGGGGCGTCTCCACAACTCAGGCCTACTTCCCCAAGGATCACAGCCACTACTTTGACGACTGCGACTACGACCTCATCGACTGGATGCGCCAGTTCTCCACCGACAAGCGCGAGAGCTATCTCCGCACCTTCCTCGGCAGAATGCTCTTCTCCGGCGACGAGGTATACAAGAAGGTCAAGGTTCTCTCCGGCGGCGAGAAAGTGCGCTGCATGATCAGCAAGATGATGCTCTCCGGCGCCAACGTTCTGATGTTCGATCAGCCCACCAACCACCTCGACCTCGAGAGCATCGCCGCCCTCAACAACGGCATGGAGGCCTTCCCCTACAACATCATCTTCTACAGCCACGACCACCAGCTCACCCAGACGGTCGCAAACCGCATCATCGAGCTCACGGAGGACGGCTGCATAGACAGGCGCGTCACCTATGATGAGTACATGAACATCATGGGCAGAACAGAGACCGAAAAATACTGAGCGGAGGTTCGTGGGCATGGATAAGAAGATATGGAGATATGACAAACCCGTCAAGCCGCCTGTGCCGCAGGCGCTGGTCTCGCTGTATGTGACCACCACCGTCGTCTGCTCGGTGGCGGTGTTCTTCCTGATTTTCATGTTTGCCAGACGCACCTACGGATACGTCCCCCACTCGCTCACCACGCTGTCGCTGTTCATCATCGGCTGCCCCAGCGCCGTCATGCTGTGGAGCTTCCTGCGCAGCTCCTCGCCCAAGTGCGCCATGCGCGCCTTCACCTTCTACCTCGACGACGGCGGCGAGCTCTGGATGTTCGACTACAACGCCTCCGCGTTCGAGGCCATATACGAGCAGAAGGCGCTGCCCTCCGGCAAAAACGCGCGCATAAGCCGCTTCGGCGGCAGCAAAAAAGAGCGTGCGCTGGAGTTCTGCATATCCTCCAACGCCGTGCTCGATGTGCTGGACAATCCCCCCTACGACAGATACGCCCACCACATCGTTAAGGTCACGAAAATGCAGGAGAAGGGCGGCTATCTGCTCGTCCAGTTCACCTGCCTCTCCGCGCAGACGAAAAAGGATTACTCCGGCAGCGTCTCCCTCCCCGCCGATATGGACGGGCTTGACGAGCTGCGGGTCGTGTTCGAGAGCATGCTTATCGCCCCCGACAACGCGCTCAAGCCGCGCTCTGCCCGCGTGCCCGGCACCATGCGCATCGAGGCCGCGCGCGATGAGGTGAACGGCTCCGCGATTCTCTCCGGCGTTGTCGTCGAGGGCACCGTCGCCAGAGGCGACAGGGTCGCCTGCGTCGACGAGGGCGGCTCTCCCCTGTTCGACTGCAAGCTCTCCCACATCTACCGCGACGGGCGCGAGATCGTCTGGGCGGATTTCTCGGAAAACGACGAGACGGTCTACGAGCTGCACATAAAGGGCAGGTCGCTCTCAGATTTCAAACCGGGCTACCGCCTGATAACGAAAAAATGAGCAAAAGAAAAACCGCCAGGCCAAACGGCCTGGCGGTTTTGTCATGCAGTTTTATTTGGAGTTAAAGATTTTGAATATGTCGTCGAAGGGGTCGCTCTCGGCGGCGGGCTGCTGGGCGGGGCGCTCGGCGGCCGCCTTCTCACTGGCGGCGGTGTAGAGGCCCTGGCCGGGCTGCTCAGCCTTCTCGCTCTTCTTCTCGGCGGCGGCGGGCTTGGCGGCAGCGCCGTCGTCAAAGCCGGTGGCGATGACGGTAACGCGGATCTCATCCTCAAGCGTGTCGTCGAAGGTGGCGCCGAAGATGATGTTGGCGTCGGGATGCGCGGCCTCCTGCACGAGGTTGGCGGCGTTCTCGATATCCTCGAGGCCCATCTCCTTGGAGCCGGTGATGTTGATGAGCACGCCTCTGGCGCCCTGTATGGAGGTCTCCATGAGGGGGCTGGCGACGGCGGCTCTGGCGGCGTCCTCAGCCTTGCCCTTGCCGGCGGCGCGTCCGACGCCCATGTGGGCATAGCCCGCGCCCTTCATGATGGTGGTGACGTCGGCAAAGTCGAGGTTAATAAAGCCGGTGTTTTTAATAAGGTCAGAAATACTGGTGACGGCCTGACGGAGGACGTCGTCGGCAATCTCGAATGCGTTGGCGAGGGTGACCTTCTGATCGGTGGCGTACTTCAGACGGTCGTTCGGGATGATGAGGAGGGAGTCGACCTTGCCGAGCAGCTCGTTGATGCCCTTCATGGCCTGATCCATTCTGCGCTTGCCCTCGAAGCCGAAGGGCTTGGTGACGACGCCGACGGTGAGTATGCCGCTCTCGCGGGCGATGTCGGCGATAATCGGAGCGGCGCCGGTGCCGGTGCCGCCGCCCATACCGGCGGTGATGAACACCATGTCGGCGTCCTCAAAGCATTTAGCGATATTGTTCTTGCTCTCCTCGGCGCTGCGCTTGCCGACCTCGGGGTCGCTGCCGGCGCCCTGGCCGTGGGTGAGCTTTTCGCCTATCTGGATTTTCTGGTCAGCGCTGGAAACGGCCAGTGCCTGCTTATCGGTGTTTACAGCTATGAACTCAACGCCGGTGGTGCCGGAATTGACCATTCTGTTGACGACGTTATTGCCCGCGCCTCCGACGCCGACGACTTTGAGGGTCACGACGTTCTCGGGCCCTGTCTCCAGATTGATAGCCATATTTGTTGCCTCCCATTATTTTTTTATCCGGCAACTCGCAGCAGCGGCACCGGTGGATAATTTCCAAGCTTATCATTCCTAATTTTATAACGGATTTGTATGCAGGTCAATGCTTTTTTTGATTATTATGTGAACCAAATATGAATTTAAACTCAAACCGCACGCCTCATCGCGGTATAAAGTGCACTTTATCGTCTATCGTGAGGTCGAGCAGGGCTCTGTCGCCGGGGCTGAGCTGGCTCACGGCGGAGAGCAGTTTCTGGATATTGTAGTCCAAATCGTCCGAGAGCGGCATACGCACGGTGAAGCGGTCATTGTAATCGAACTCAATGGAGCCGTCCTCGCGCAGCTCAAGCCAGCTGACGTATGGCAGCATACCGTAGCTGCCGAGCTTCTCCAGCGCGTTTGAGACGGCCTCGGCGCTCTCGCTCTCGACCTGACTGCCTATGATGGGGCTGCCAGCGTCTATGCCGCGAATCTCGATTTTGTCCGCAGCTGCGGCCTCGTCTATGCGCTCAAGATAGCGCAGGCTGTGGTCGAGGCTCCAGTATTCGCCCGATATGTTGATATAGGCTATGGAGCTGCTCTCGACTATATTTATCTGTATCTTGTTCGGCAATATACGCTCGACCTGGGCGTTATCGACAGCGGGCAGCTTTGAGGTGATGCGGCTGCCGGCGGTGGAGCTGTTTATGAAAAACAGGTTGTCCCCCGCCTGTATGCCGGAGGCGGATATTATCTCCTCGTTGGTATACACGGTGCTGCCGGTGACCTGTATGGTACTGACGCGGAACAAAAAGCTGACCAAAATAATCATAGCCGCGCAGACGAGGACAAAAGGCAGCGGATTGAATCTCCGCCGTCTCCTCTGTCCTCCGCGCGGTCTGTTGTCCTGTGTGCCTGGCATAAGCTTCTCCCTTATCTAGTGAATTTCAGCGCCCAGCGCGGAGAGCACCTCCGCAGGCTCCTCGTAGCCCCGGCGCAGATGGCCGGAGTCGTGCAGCACCGTCTCGCCCTCGGCGCCGAGAGCGGCTATGAGCAGCGCCGCCGAGCCGCGCAGATCCGTGGCCGTGACCGGCGCGCCGTGCAGCTTCGGCACTCCGCGCACTATCGCGACCCGCCCCTCCGTGCTGATCTCCGCGCCCATGCGGCGCAGCTCCGGCACGTGGCGGAAGCGGCTTTCAAACATGTTTTCGGTGAACACCGAGGTGCCCTCGGCCTTGAGCGTGGCGGCCATGAGCAGGGCCTGCGCGTCCGTCGGAAAGCCCGGGTAGGGCTTAGTCGCAATCGGCCGCGGCGCTCTCAGGCGGCTTGGCGCTGATATGGCGATGCCGTCGCCGCAGAACCCAAGGCGGCAGCCCATCTCGCCAAGGGCCCTCGTCACCGGGACGAGGTGCTCAGGCAGCGCGCCGCACACTTTTATCTCGCCCCCGGCGGACGCGCAGGCGCACAGCCATGTCGCCGCCGCGATGCGGTCCGGCATCACCGAGTGGCTGACCTCGCCTCTGGGCGAGAAGCCGTCAATCACCACTGTGCTGCTGCCGTCGCCGCGGATATTCGCGCCCATTTTTCGCAGATATTCGGCGAGGTCGCAGATCTCCGGCTCTCTGGCGGCGTTGGTTATGACCATCGCGCCGTCGGCGCGGCAGGCGGCTATCATGATATTCTCCGTGGCCCCGACGCTCGGCAGCGCGAGATTGATGCTCGCGCCGCGCAGCTTTGGGCAGCGGCAGACTATGTTCCCGCCGCTCTCGCTTATCTCGGCGCCCATCTCGCGCAGGGCGGCGAGGTGGAGGTCTATGGGCCTCGGCCCCAGCTCGCAGCCGCCGGGCATGGCCATCACGGCCTCGCCGCAGCGCGCGAGCACAGCGCCCAGGAATATCACCGAGGAGCGCATACCCGCCATCAGCTCATGTGGTATTGAGCACGACAGCTCCCCGGTGGAGTCTATGTACATCCTGCGGCCGCTGCGCGTCACCCGGCAGCCGAGGCAGCGGAGTATATCCGCCGAGCCGTCGACATCGCGCAAATCCGGGCAGTTATCCAGCCCGGTTCTGCAGCCGGTGAGCACTGAGGCCGCCAGTATCGGCAGGACGGCGTTTTTCGCGCCCTGCACATCCGTCTCTCCTCTGAGACTTTTTCCGCCCCTGATTCGCCATATATCCATCTTATCTCCTCCGCACAGCTGAATTCACTCCATACTATGCGGTGCGCGGGCGGGGTGTCAGAATTATTTGGACTCGGCGAGGCCGAGGACTATGGACGCAATCTCGTCCGCGGCGTGGGAATTGCCCTGGGCGAGCATGTTCTTCGACATGGCCTCGAGGGTGACGGGGTCGGCCAGCAAGGTCGAGATGTCGCCGAGCAGGCTCTCGGCGGAGAACTCGCCCTCGAGCAGCACTCTGGCGGCTCCGGCGTTCTCCATGACGCGGGCGTTTTTCTCCTGGTGGTTGTTCGTCACGTTCGGCGAGGGTATGAGCACCGCGGGCTTGCCGAGTATGGCGAGCTCCGAGAGCGTGGACGCCCCGGCGCGGCAGAGTATGAGGTCGGCGGCGGCCATGACCGTCGGCATATCGTAGATATACTCGCGGACGTCGACGCCGTCCTTGCCGACGGCCTCGGCGGCCTTGAGCTTCTGCATGAACGGCCGGTAGCCGCGCTTGCCGGTGGCGTGGATGAGCGAGAACTCGCCCTCCGGCATCATGCAGATGAGATCCGCCATGGTCTTGTTCATGTGGTCGGAGCCCAGCGAGCCCCATACGGAGACGACCAGCGGGCGCTCAACGGGTATGCCCAGCTCCTCCTTGGCCTGAATCTTGTCGAGCGAGGCGAACTCGCAGCGCACCGGCGTGCCGGTGACGCAGACCTTGTCTTTATTCGCGTAATTCTCTCTGGCGTCCTCGAAGCCGACAAGGATTTTGTCGACCTTCCCGGCGAGCATTTTGGTGGTGAGGCCGGGCACGGCGTTGGACTCGTGCACCGCCGTAGGCACGCCGAGCTTCGCGGCGGCGGAGAGCACGGGGTAGCAGACGTAGCCGCCGGTGCCGATGGCGACGTCCGGCTTGAACTCGCGGATGATGCGCTTGGCCTCCGCCGTCGCTGTGAATACGTTGCGGACGGTTTTGAGGTTGTGCACTATCATCTTGGGCTTGAGGCTGCGGCTGAGGTTCGTTATCCTGACCGTGACTATGTCGTAGCCGGCGCGGGGCACCAGCTCCGTCTCCATATTGCCATTTGCGCCGACAAAGAGAATCTCCGCGTCGGGCATAAGCTCGCGTATTTTTCCGGCGACGCCGAGCGCCGGGTTGATATGTCCGGCAGTACCGCCGCAGGTAAACAGAAATCTCATATTATTCAATCCTTCCCGCAGCGCAGGCGGCTGCGAACAAAGAATTATTTTAAGAAATAATCGCGGAAATTTCAAGTATTTCCCGCGATTTTAATGATTTAACGGCTATTTTTTACGCGATATACCCAGTATGATGCCCATTTCCGCCATCTGTATTAGCAGAGCCGTGCCGCCGTAGCTGAAAAACGGCAGCGATATGCCGGTGCACGGCACGAGGTTCGTGCACACCGCCATGTTCAGCAGCACCTGCATTGCGAGCAGAGTCGTGAGTCCCGCGCAGACGAGGGCGCTGTATTTGTCGCGGCAGTGCATGGCTATCCAGTAGCCCCGGATTATGAGCAGCGCGAACAGCAGCACGAGCAGCAGCGCGCCTATGAAGCCCATCTCCTCGCACCAGACGGAGAAGATGAAGTCGTTGTGCTCCTCCGGGAGGTACAGATATTTCTGGCGGCTCTGTCCGAGGCCGAGCCCCAGCAGTCCGCCGGAGCCTATGGCGTAGAGCGACTGTATTGTCTGCCAGCCCTTGCCCGTCGCGTCTGCAAAGGGGTCGAGCCAGGCGGTGATGCGCGACGAGGCGTGCGCGAAGCTGGTGATGACCACCACGCCCGCGGCGCCCACTACCGCCGCGCCGCCTATGAACCAGTACAGTCTCGCGCCGCCGAGGAACATCATCACGGCGCCTATGCCGAGTATGATTATCGAGGCCGAGATATGCGGCTGCAAAAGCAGCAGACCCACTATGACGGCGAGTATGGCGGCAAACGGAAGTATGCCATATCTGAATGTCGCCATCCTCGGCCCGAATGCGCAAATCATGTTCGCAAACACCAGCACCACGGCGATTTTCGCAATCTCGGACGGCTGGAAGCTGATAAAGCCGAGGCTTATCCAACGCTGCGCGCCGCCCGCGCTCACGCCTATCACCGGCACGAGGGCCAGCAGCACCACGGATGCGCCGAGCGTGAGCCAGGATATGCGCCTGTAAAACACTGTGGGCAGGTTCGAGCATATGAACATAGCCAGAACGCCGCCCACAGCAAAAACAAGCTGCCGTATAAAATAATATGCGGCGTTGCCGCCGGTCTCCTGCTC
>CALWXY010000070.1 GCA_944385595.1 uncultured Oscillospiraceae bacterium | reverse complement strand
CCATGTCCATCTACGACAACATAGCCTACGGCCCGCGCACCCACGGCATTCGCTCGCGCGGCAGGCTCGACGAGATAGTCGAGAAATCCCTGCGCGACGCCGCCATCTGGGACGAGGTCAAGGACAGACTCAAAAAGTCCGCGCTCGGCCTCTCCGGCGGACAGCAGCAGCGCCTGTGCATAGCGCGCGCCCTCGCCGTCGAGCCGGACATACTGCTCATGGACGAGTCCACCAGCGCGCTCGACCCCATTTCGACATCCAAAATAGAAGACCTTGCGCTGGAGCTGCGGAGCAAGTATACTGTTATAATGGTGACGCACAATATGCAGCAGGCGGCGCGCATCTCCGACATGACCGCCTTCTTCCTGCTCGGCGAGCTCGTCGAGTTCACCGACACGCAGAAGCTATTCTCCCAGCCCTCCGACAAGAGGACTGAGGACTACATCACAGGGAGGTTCGGCTGATATGAGAAGCAGATTCGACGAACAGCTCTCCATTCTGAACACCGAGATGATACGCATGGGCGCCCTCTGCGAGGAGGCCATCTCCCTCGCCTGCCGCGCGCTCACTGTCGGCGGCGACTCCGCCGACAGGGCCATAGCCGTCGACGGCGAGATTGACCGCAAGGAGCGCGAGATTGAGGGGCTTTGCATGAAGCTCCTGCTGCTCGAGCACCCCGTCGCGCGCGACCTGCGCGTCGTCTCCTCGGCGCTAAAGATGATATCCGACATGGAGCGCATTGGCGACCAGGCCGCGAACATAGCCGAGATCAGCGCCTACATCTCCGGCGTCGACCTGCCGGAGGCCCTGCACATAGGCGACATGGCGCGCGCCACCGTGAAAATGGTGACCGACAGCGTCGACTCCTTCGTCCGCAACGACCGCGACATGGCCCGCGGCGTCATGGACTACGACGACGTGGTCGACTCCCTGTTCGACAAGGTCAAAAACGGCCTGGTCGGGCTGATACGCTCCGGCGAATTCGACGCCGAGGCCGCGCTCGACCTGCTGATGATTGCCAAATACTTCGAGCGCATCGGCGACCACGCGGTGAACATAGCCGAGTGGGTCGAGTACTCCATCACCGGCGTGAGAAGCAGCAGCGAGGTGTCCGATATATGATATATTTTGTGGAGGACGACAACAGCATAAGGAAGCTCGTGCTCTACACTCTGACCAGCCAGGGGCTTGAGTGCGAGGGCTTCGCCCGCCCCTCCGAATTCTGGGCGGCAATGGGCAGGCGCACGCCGGAGCTTGCGCTGCTCGACATCATGCTCCCCGAGGAGGACGGCATCTCCATCCTCCGCCGCCTGCGCGCAAACCCCGAGACGGCAAAAATGCAGATTATCATGCTCACCGCCAAGGGCAGCGAGTACGACAAGGTCGTCGGCCTCGACTCCGGAGCCGACGACTACATCGCAAAGCCCTTCGGCATGATGGAGCTTGTCGCGAGAATCAAGACCGCGCTGCGCCGCGCCTCCGGCACGGAGGGCGCGGGCAAATGCTATGAGCTGGGCGAGCTGCGCGTCAATCTCACCTCGCACACCGTCACCGTCGGCGGCGAGCCTGTCGCGCTCACGCTCAAGGAGTTCGAGCTGCTCGCCCTGCTGCTCGAGCGGCGCGGCGCCGTGTTCACCCGCGACCAGCTGCTCAACTCCATCTGGGGCTACAGCTTCGACGGCGCGAGCCGCACCGTCGACGTGCACATACGCACGCTGCGCCAGAAGCTCGGCGACGCCGGGGCCTGCATACAGACCGTCCGAGGCGTCGGCTACAAAATCGGGGAGGACGCCGTATGACCCGCAAAATATTCAGAACCAACTTCGGCACGGCCATGCTCATACTGCTCGTGTCGCTCGCCCTGTTTGTGAGCATACTCCACTCCTATTTCGACGGCCAGGTCTTCGACGAGCTGGGCGCCGAGGCGCGCTACATCGCCCAGGGCGTGGCGCTGTCCGGCATGGACTACTTCGACGGGCTCCGCAGCTCAAACCGCGTCACCTACATAGCGCCGGACGGCACCGTCCTCTACGACAGCGAGGCCAATCCCGCCGAGATGGAGAACCACGCCAGCCGCGACGAAATCATGAGCGCCCTCAAAAACGGCGAGAGCACCAGCTCCCGCTACTCCGAGACGCTCTCGCAGAGCACGCTCTACTACGCCGTGCGCCTCTCGGACAGCACCATAGTCCGCGTCGCGAGCAGCCAGAGCACGGTGCTCGCCCTCGCCGCAAGTATGCTCCCGGCCATCGCGGCCACAATCTGCCTCGCCGCGCTGCTCTCGGCGCTGCTGTCGCGCCGCCTCGCGAGGCGCATAACCGAGCCCATACTCTCCCTCGACCTCGACCGCCCCGAGGACTGCGACGCCTACGAGGAGCTGTCCCCGCTGCTGGGGAAGATTCGCCACCAGAATGAGACCATACGCGAGCAGATGGCAAAGCTCAAAAAGAGCCAGGAGGAGTTCACCGCCATCACGGAGAACATGTCCGAGGGCTTCCTGCTCATAGACAGGCAGACCCGGCTGCTCTCGTGCAACTCCAGCGCCCTGCGCCTGCTTGGCGCGAAGGACGCCCGCACCGGCGAGAGCGTGCTCGCGCTCGAGCGCGGCGAGAGCTTCCGCAAGGTGGTCGACGGGGCGCTCGCCGGCCGCCACTCCGAGGCGCTGCTGCACATAGACGAGCGCTGCTACCAGCTCTACGCCAACAGCGTGAGCAGCGGCGGCGAGGTGGTCGGCGCGGTCATCGCCGTGCTCGACGTCACCGAGCGCGAGGAGCGCGAGACGCTCCGGCGCGAGTTCACGGCAAACGTCACCCACGAGCTCAAGACGCCGCTGACCTCCATCTCCGGCTTTGCCGAGATCATGATGGGCGGCCTCGTGCCGCCGGAGAGCATACCCGAATTCGCGGGCGACATCTACGGCGAGGCCCAGCGCCTCATAAGGCTCGTCGACGACATACTCCACCTCTCCCGCCTCGACGAGGACGCCCCCATGCCCCGCGCCGAGATAGAGCTGCGCCCCATGTGCGAGTCCATAGCCGAGCGCCTCGCCCCCGCGGCCGAAAAGGCCGGGGTGAAAATCAGCGTATCCGGCTCAAGCCCCGTTGTCACCGGCGTGCCCGGCGTGGTCGACGAGATCATCTTCAACCTCTGCGACAACGCCGTCAAATATAACCGTCCCGGCGGCAGCGTCCGCCTCACGCTCAGCGAGACTAAAGGCGCCGTGCGCGTCGCCGTCGCCGACACGGGAATCGGTATACCGGCTGCGGATCAGGAGCGCGTGTTTGAGCGCTTCTACCGCGTCGACAAGAGCCACTCGAAGGAGATTGGCGGCACCGGCCTCGGCCTCAGCATAGTCAAGCACGGCTGCGCCTCCCAGGGCATAGCCCTCTCGCTCGAGAGCGAGCCCGGCGCCGGCACGACAGTCACGCTCACTTGGAACAAGTAAACAGAAAAATGCCGGGCTAGAGCTGCCCGGCATTTTTATTAAGTATAATCCTTGTCGATGTTCACGACGGCGCGGCAGTGGGGAATCCGCTCCTCCACCAGCTCGCCTATGCGCTTTTTGGCCTCGGCCTCGCCCATCTGGAAGTCCGCGGGGAGGACGGCGTCGAATATCAGGTTCGTGTTGTCCTTGCCTATGACTATGCGGAAGTCGTGTATGGTGGCCCGCTCGTCCAGCTCGCGCACCAGCTCCGCGATCTTGCCGCGCAGCTCCGCGACGCGCTCGTCGCGCGTGGCTATGGGGTCCATGTGGATGACGGCGTCGCAGCCGAGGCGCTCTGTGAGCTCGCGCTCTATGTGGTCTATGGCCTCGTGCATCTCGAGTATGTCGCCGTCCTCCGGCACCTCGCAGTGCAGGGATATCATCAGCCTGCCGGGGCCGTAGTCGTGGACGACGAGGTCGTGTATGCCGACTATGGGCTCGTGCGCCATGACGATATCGCGTATCTCGCTCACGAGCTCCGGGTCCGGCGCGCGGCCGAGCAGGGGCGTGAGCGTGTCGCGCGCGGCCTCGTAGCCGGTTCGGAGTATGAAGGCCGCGACGAGTATGCCGCACCATGCGTCGAGGTCTATGCCCCAGACCATGTATATGCCCATGCACAGGAGCACCGCCGTGGTGGCGACGGCGTCGGACAAACTGTCGGCCGCCGTGGCGCGCATGGCGTCGGACGAGATCTTCCCGCCTATGGCGCGGTTGTAGACGTACATGTAGAGCTTGATTGCAATCGAGGCGGCGAGTATGGCCATGCTCAGCCAGGAGGCCTCGACCGGCTCCGGCTCGAACAGCTTCATGACGGAGCTCTTGCCCAGCTCGAAGCCCATGACTATTATCGCAACCGAGACGGCAAAGCCGGAGATGTACTCAATGCGCCCGTGGCCGAATGGGTGGTCCTTGTCCGGCTTCATGCCGGAGAAGCGAAAGCCCACCAGAGTTATGAGCGAGGAGCCGCCGTCGGAGAGGTTGTTGAACGCGTCGGCCATTATGGCTATGGAGCCGCTGATGGCACCGGCGGCGTATTTGCCCGCGAACAGCAGCAGGTTCAGCACTATGCCGACCACGCTGCACAGCATACCATAGGCGCGGCGGACCCTGCCGTCGGCGTAGTTGAGCCGGTCGGGCACAAACAGCCGCGCAAGTATTTGTATCACTTGGTATCCCCCCAAAACAGATTCTTTTAAATATAACACATATTTTCGCCGCGCACAAGCGCAAACTCGCGCCCCGCCCTCGTTGACGCGGGGAAATGTTTATGCTATAATCCTATGATACTATATCTAAAGGAGTGCTTATCCATAATGGAAGAGGGCAATTTGTTGTCCTGGATTATCATCGTCCTGCTGCTTCTGGCAGCCTGGTATTTCGCCGTCGCCGAGACGTCGTTCGCCTCCGTGAGCCGTATCAAAATCAAGACGCTCATGGACAA
>CALWXY010000069.1 GCA_944385595.1 uncultured Oscillospiraceae bacterium | reverse complement strand
TCGCCGCCGAAGCCGGTGACGAGATTGTAGCCCATCAGCTTGTCGGCAAACACGGTGACCGCGCCGGTGCCTATGTTGCCGTCGAGGTCGCCGACGGCGTGCAGGCAGGCCGCGCGGATTATGGGGTCGTCGGCGTAGATGCGCTCGCCGTCGGCATAGCCCGCGAGGACGAGGCCGTCGCGGTCATAGACCGTGCCGACCTTGAGGACGCCGTCGGCGTAGATGGTCTGGTTTGCGCGGAAGGTGACCCAGTCGCTGCCCTGAGTTGCGAAGCGGTAGACGTACACGCCCATTCCGGCCACGACAATCAGGGCGAGGATGAGCGCCGAGAAGGCGCGGTTTTTGATTTTTTTCATTCCCCGTCCTCCTCGTAGTCGTCGTCCTCAAAGTCCTCGGCGGAGAAGAGCGACGAGGCCTTGACGACGAAGCTGGCGTTCTGCCGCGTGTCGCTGGCCTTGATGAAAGCCAGCAGCGCCCAGCAGGATATGAGGCTGCTGCCGCCTATGGAGACAAAGGGGAAGGTGACGCCGGTGAACGGCAGGATATCGAGCGAGCCGAATACGTTGAGCGCGAGCTGGGTGAGCATCATGCTCACGGAGGCGCAGGCCGCGATGACGTAGAAGGACGAGCGCCCGTCGGCTGCGTTTTTGACGGTGAACAGCGCGAGTATGACGATGGCGAGCACGGCGAGCACTGCGAGAATGAGCCCCAGCTCCTCGCTCACAAGGGCGAACACCATGTCGGTGTCGGCGGCGACAACGGTGTGGAGCCAGCCGTCGCCCGCGCCGACGCCGAAGAGGCCGCCGGAGGCCGCCGCGGAGAGCGCACGGGTCTGCTGGAAGCCGGCTCCGTAGGGGTCCTCCCAGATGTGGCCCCAGCTCGCGAAGCGCTGTGCGATGTAGGGCTTGATGTTCAGCATCATGAATCCGGCGAGCGCCGCGCTGGATACGGCGAGGATCACGGTGGCGATATTGCCGGAGCGCATGAAGGATATGACGAGGAAGGTGACGAAAAAGGTGAGTGCGGTGCCGAAATCGCCCATGAGGGCGAGCGCGCCGACGCAGGCGGCGGAGAAGCCGATGTAGAATATGAGGTTTCGGTTTCTGTACAGCCTGTCGAGCGTGGAGGCGCCGACGTAGATGTAGGCGATTTTCACGAGCTCTGAGGGCTGTATGGAAAAGCCGCCGATGGAGAGCCAGTTTTTCGCGCCGAATTCCTCGCGTCCGAACAGGAAGGTTACGGCCAGCGCGCCAAGGGCCGCGAGCGCCATGGGAAAGCGCATGAGCTTGACCCTGCCGAGGTCGCGCAGCCACCAGCCGAGTATGAAAAAGAGGACTATGCCCGCGAGGGTGAGCGCCATCTGCTTGAGCATGTTGCCGGGCGTCGACGTGGCGCAGACGGCCATGCCGAGCGTGCTGAGGAAAAAGGCTATGGTCTCGACCTCAATGCCGGTGCGGCGTATGGCCCTGGTGATGAAGTAGTAGAACCACTGTGTCACGGTGAGGGCGCAGAAGGCGAGCATCACCGAGGCGGTGTGCTCCGGCTCGGTGGAGAAGAGAAACTCCACGGAGAGGAAAAACTGGAACATAGTGAGTATGAAGAGCGAGAAAGCCGGGGATATCGTCGATCCGGGGCGGTGGCGGCGGGAGGACTGCATCTCGAGCTGCTCGTCGCTGAGTCCTTCAAATTTGAGCGGGATGTCGGAGAGAACTATGGTGTCGCCGGTCTGGACGACAGCGCCGCGCTCCGGGACGGCCTGGCCGTTCACGGCGGCGCCGCCGCGGGAGTCGATGTCGTAAATGCGCCAGACGCCGCGCCCGTTGCGGACGAGGACGGCGTGGCTGCGCGAGATGGTAGGGAAGTCGAGCACAACGTCGCTGGACGGCGAGCGGCCTATGACGCACTCCCAGTGCCTGATTGGGATGAACTGCCCCTTGGGCGGCTTGAGATAGCCCCAGATCTCGGGCTCATACTTCTCGGCGAGCATGCTGCAGACGCAGCGCGCGAGCAGCCAGAGCGCGAGGAACGGGAGGAGATATTTGGCAAAGCCGAGCACGGCGGAGAGAAATTCGCCGCTGGCGGCAAGAGTCTCAAAAAAATCCGTAATCTTCTCCATATTGCGCCTCCTTTCGGCGATAGGTGTATGGATAACGCTTCATTATATCACTCAGACGGCGGTTTTGACAATACGGCTGATATGAAGACAAACAAAAAATAAACAGTTGTAAAATGGAGGGAATTGAGCTATTATACTCGTGTATTGCCATTGAAGGAGCTGTAATATGAAAATCGTCATAATCGGCGGCGGCAAGGTGGGCACAGAGCTTGCCCATCAGCTCTCAAACGAGGAACACGACATAGTGCTCATAGACAACAACAGGCGGGTCGTCAAATTCCTCAGCGACACACTGGATATGCTCACGATATACGGCAACGGTGCCAGCTTAGAGCTGCAGCGGCAGGCAAATGTCGACGAGGCGGATCTGCTCCTCGCCGTCACGCCGCAGGACGAGCTGAATATGATTTGCTGTATCATAGCCAAAAAGCTCGGCTGCAAAAACACCATCGCGCGAGTCAGAAACCCGGAGTACGCGAGACAGATGTACTTCATAAGGGATTTGCTCGCCCTCAATATGCATGTTAACCCCGAGTGGTCGACGGCGCGCGAGATTTTCCGGCTCATGCAGTACCCCGGCTTCCTCCGGCGCGACTCGTTCGCCAAAGGGCGCGTCGAGATAGTCGAGCTGGACGTCCACAAGGGCGGCGCGCTCGAGGGCGTCATGCTGTCGGAGCTGCCCAAAAAGCTCAAGGTCAAAATCCTCGTCTGCGCCATACAGCGCGGCAGCGAGGTGCTCATACCCGGCGGCAATATCCGCCTGCTCGCAAACGACAGAATCCACGTCACCGCGCCGACGGCGGAGCTGGTCTCGCTGCTCAGCAGCATAGGGCTGCGGCAGCGCCGCTCCAAAAACGCAATGCTCATAGGCGGCAGCCGCATCACGCGCTACCTCGCCGAGTCGCTCATTAAGACGGGCACAAATGTCAAAATCATTGAGCTGGATTCCAATAAGAGCGTCAGCCTCGCGGAGCACCTGCCGCAGGCCACTATCATCAATGCCGACGGAACGAGCCAGATCACCCTCAACGCCGAGAATATCAGCCAGATGGACACCGTCGTCGCCCTCACGAACATGGACGAGGAAAACCTCATAATCTCCATGTACGCCAAGCACGTCGGCGTCAAGCAGGTCATAACCAAGCTCAACCGCATGGAGTACGTCGACCTCTTCCGCAGCAACGGCGTCGACTGCATAGTCAGCCCGAAGCACCTCTGCGCGCAGGAGATAGTCCGCTACGTCCGCGCCATGCAGAATACCGGCGGCAGCGAGGTGCTCTCCGTGCACCACCTGCTCGACGGCAAGGTCGAGGCGGTGGAGATGCGCGTCACCGAGCGCACCAGATACCACGACGTGCCGCTCAAGGACATAAAGCTCAAGCCGAATCTGCTCCTCGCCTGCATAAACCGCATGGACAGAATCATCATCCCCAGCGGCGGCGACGTAATGAAGCCCGGCGACACCGTCGTCGTCGTGACCCTCGCCGGACGGGTCATACTCGACCTCAACGATATCTTCCAGGAGAGCTGAGGAAACCATGAATTACAGGCTAATAGCCAACCTGATAGGCCGCATACTCATAGTCGAGGCGGCGTTCATGCTGCCGGCTCTCATCATATCCCTGCACTGCGGGGAGCATGAGTCCGCCGTCGCCTTTGTGCAGTCGATAATATTGATAATAGCCGTTGGCGCTGCGATGAACTTCCTGATAAAGCCGAAGCGCAAGGGCTATTACGCGCGCGACGGCTTCGTCACCGTCGGCATGGCGTGGATAGCCGTCTCCGCGTTCGGAGCGCTGCCCATGTGGATGAGCGGGGCGATTCCCAGCTATATCGACAGCTTTTTTGAGACCGTCTCCGGCTTCACCACCACCGGCTCGACTATCTTGCCGGACATAGAGATTCTGCCCCGCGGCGTGCTGTACTGGCGCAGCTTTACACACTGGCTGGGCGGCATGGGCGTCCTCGTGTTCCTGCTGGCCATAGGTCCGCGCAGAACCGACGGCGAGTCCATGCACGTCCTCAGGGCGGAGAGCCCCGGCCCGTCTGTCGGCAAGCTCGTGCCGCGTATGCAGCAGAGCGCCAGCATACTCTATAAAATCTATGTCGGCATGACGGTGCTGCAGGTCGTCCTCCTACTTCTCGGCGGTATGCCCGCATTCGACGCCGTCACCATCACCTTCGGCACAGCCGGCACCGGCGGCTTCGCCATCACGAACGACAGCCTCGCGGCTTACAGCACCTACTGCCAGGCCGTTACGACCGTCTTTATGATAGCCTTCGGCGTGAACTTCAGCCTCTTCTATCTGCTGCTGATCGGCGACTTTATGACCGTCTTCCGCAACGAGGAGCTGAGAGCCTACCTCGGCATCATAGCCGCCGCCGTGATTGCGATTGCCATAGACATACACTCGATGTACGACACAGCCTTCGAGGCAGTGCACCACTCGGCCTTCCAGGTCGCCTCCATCATAAGCACGACGGGCTTCGCGACGGTGGACTTCAATCTCTGGCCGCAATTCTCGCGCGTGACGCTGTTTTTGCTGATGTTTATCGGCGCAATGGCGGGATCTACAGGCGGAGGCTTGAAAATTGTCAGAGTTTCGCTTATAATGAAAGCGGTGCGGCGCTCCATCGCCACCATACTCCACCCCAACTCCGTGAAACTGATTCACATGGACGGCGAGCAGGTAGACGAGGAGGTCGTGAACGGCGTAAAAGAGTATGTGCTCATATACATCCTGATTCTGGCGGGCAGCGTCCTGCTCATATCGCTCGACCCGTTCGTCGATTTCGAGGCCACAATGACCTCCGTGGTCACCTGCCTCAACAACGTCGGCCCCGGTCTCGGCATCGTAGGCCCGGTCAGCAACTTCAGCCAGTTCAGCGATTTCAGCAAAATCGTCCTCGCTATCGACATGCTGCTCGGCAGGCTGGAGATGTTCCCGATACTCATACTCGCCGTCCCCTCCGCGTGGAAAAAGTAAATAGCGGCCCCGTGACTGACGGATAGTGGATTCACCACATGGGAGCGGGAGTTCGTTTGTTTGTCG
>CALWXY010000068.1 GCA_944385595.1 uncultured Oscillospiraceae bacterium | reverse complement strand
GCCATCACGGCGGCGATGCAGCTCTTCGCCGTGCCGCTCGTCCGCATCATGCAGACGCCGCAGGCCGCCTTCGACGCCACAGTCAGCTACGTCCGCATCTGCTCGGCAGGCACTGTTTTCATCGTCGCCTACAACGTGCTCGGCGCGGTGTTCCGCGGCCTCGGCGACTCGAAAATGCCGCTCATCACCGTGTTCATCGCCTGCGTCTTCAATATTGGCGGCGATTTGCTGCTCGTCGGCGGCTTCGGCATGGCCACGGCGGGCGCAGCTATCGCCACCGTCGCCGCGCAGGCGCTCAGCGTCGTCATATCGCTGGCCGTCATAAGGCGGCGCGGCCTGCCGTTTGAATTCTCAATCCGGCGGATTGGCTTTGACCGGCGGAGGATGCTCTCCGTTCTGCGTATAGGCTTTCCGGTGGCCTTTCAGGATATGCTGGTCAGCATATCCTTCCTCGTCATCACCGCCATTGTGAACACGCTCGGCGTCGTGCCGTCGGCGGGCGTCGGCATAGCGGAGAAGCTCTGCGGCTTCATCATGCTGGTGCCCTCGGCCTTCAATCAGTCGATGGCGGCCTTCGTCTCGCAGAACCTCGGCGCGGAGAAGCCCGGCAGGGCAAAGCGCGCGCTGCTGTGCGGCATAGGGCTGTCGCTGGCTGTCGGCGTCGTGATGGCGTGGCTCGCCTATTTCCACGGCGACCTGCTGGTGCGTCTCTTCGCCAAGGACGGCGCGGACGAGGTCGTCGCCGCCGCGGCGGAGTACCTGCGCGCCTACGCCGTGGACTGCCTGCTCGTGTCCGTCATGTTCTGTATGGTGGGCTACTTCAACGGCTGCGGCCGCACGATTTTCGTCATGGCGCAGGGCATCATCGGCGCCTTCGGCGTGAGGATACCCGTGTCGTTTTTCATGAGCCGGCTCGAGCCGGTGTCGCTCTTCATGGTGGGGCTTGCCACCCCGGCTTCGACGGCGGTGCAGATAGTGCTCTGCCTCGGCTACTACGCTCTCATCTCGCGCACAGACAGGCGGCTGAGAGCATGATTTTCCGAAAGGGGGTGCGGCATTGAGCCGCCTGGACATAAAAAAGGACTTGCTGCTCGGCACGGCCGGCTCCGCCACCCAGATTGACGGCGGCGACTTCGGCCACACCTGGAACCTCTGGTACAGCGCGGGCAAAATCCGCGACGGCTCCGACCCCGCCGTCGCCGCCGGGCACTGGGAGCGCTGGCGCTCCGACGCCATGCTCATGGCGCGCATGGGCATACAGACCTGCCGCATGAGCATAGAGTGGGCGCGGGTCGAGCCGAGCGAGGGCTGCTTCGACGAGTACGCCATCGACCACCTCAAGGAGGAGCTGATGCTCTTAAACGGCCTCGGCATACGCCCGCTCATAACCCTGCACCACTTCACAAACCCCGTGTGGTTCGAGGTCTGCGGCGGCTGGGACGAGCCGAAGAACATAGTCTACTTCCTGCGCTACGTCGAGCGCATGGTGAGGCGGCTCGGCCACCTCTGCGACGACTACATAACCATCAACGAGCCGAACGTCTACGCCCTCAACGGCTGCCGCGACGGCATCTGGCCGCCGGGGAAAAAGAGTATGCAGTCGGCAATGAGGACGATGTCGGTCATGGCCTCGGCGCACATCAGGGCCTACCGGCTCATACACCGCATCCGCAGCGAGATGGGGCTGCGCGGCACGCGGGTGGGCGTGGCGCTGCATATGCGCGCCTTCGCGCCGAAGAATAAGGCCAATCCCGCGCACTGCGCCGCCGCGGCGCTCTCCGAGCGCCTGTTCCAGACGCAGCTGGCCGAGGCGGTGACGCTCGGCAAATTCGCCCCGCCGCTGCGCGACTACTCGCGCTCCCGCCCCGGGCGCTACTGCGACTTCCACGGCCTCAACTACTACACCCGCTCCACCGTCACCGGACTCAAAGACGGAGTGCGCCTCTACAGCGCGCGCAGCGACCTCGGCTGGGAGATTTACCCGCAGGGTCTGGTCGAGTGCGCGCAGAAGCTCATGCGAATCTGCTCGCTGCCCATCTACGTCACGGAGAACGGCGTCTGCGACAATAACGACGCCTTCCGCTGCCGCTTCATCTTCGACCACCTCGCGGCCATCAGCCGCAGCAACCTGCCGTTCGAGCGCTACTACCACTGGAGCTTCCTCGACAATTTCGAGTGGCTGGAGGGCTGCTCGGCGCGCTTCGGCCTCGTCGAGGTCGACTTCGCGACGATGGAGCGCCGCGTCAAAAAAAGCGGGCGCTTCTACTCCGAGCTAATAAAGCAGCGCGAGGTGACGCAGGAGCTGTACGACGAATTCCTCGCGATGGAATCCTATCACCACTAATAAAAAAGCAGCCGCCGGATGGCGGCTGCTTTTTTAGTTGCCTTTCAGCTCTCAATTATAATCGAAGTCGCCTCAAAGCTGTTGGAGGTCTCGAAGCTGCCGTAGAAGGTGGCGGAGCCGCCCTCCTCAACGGAGCTGAGCTTCACGGTCTTGCCGGTGGCGGCGGAGATGATGGTCGCACCGGAGGTGTCGATGTAGACGAGGCGTCCGTTATACAGCGCGGTGATGGTCTTGGAGCCGCTGTCGACGGAGAGAATCTCGGCGCTGAACTTCTCGGAGGACTGCGCGGCGCTCACCAGCTCGACCTCGGTGATGACATTGCCGTATACGGAGACGGAGACGGTGTCGCCGACCTTGATGTCGGAGGCGGAGATGGTCTTGCTGCCGTTGTAGATGGAGGCCATGCTGTCGAGCTGGTAGGTGGCCTCGTTGCCGGCGTCGTCCTCGAGCACCCAGAAGGTGCCGGTGGAGGTGACGGTGATGGCGCTGAGCGTGGCGGTGACGCCGCTCTCGGTGGCGGTGGAGCTGATGGTGTCGACCTCGGCGTCGTCTATCGCAATCTCGACCTCATCGCCGACGGCGAGGCGGTCGATGGTGATGGTCGCGCCGCCGCGCTTGACGGTGGGCAGGTCGGAGATGTCGAGCAGGAAGACATACAGCGTGGAGCCGGACTTCACCTTGAACTGGACGGTGGAGGCGTAGACGATCTCGCTTATCTCGCCCTTTATCTCGCCGTCGAGGGTGACGACGTCGAGGGTGTCGAGCTTGTCGTCGTCTATTCTGGCGGTGGCGAAGGTGCCGGAGCTGAGGTCTGCGTGCTCAGCCTCATCGCCGTCGAGCGTGAGCTCGGAGGAGGAGACGATGTTGACCTTTACCGTCTCGCCGGTGAACACGTCGTCAATCATGACGTAGGTGCCGCTGCTGGCGCTGCTGACGCGGCTGACGCGCCCCTGCACCCACTGGACGTCGGAGTCGGTGGTGACGGCGACGGAGCTGATCTCCCCGTCGAGGGCGGAGAACTCGGCCTGCTCGCCGACGAGGGAGGAGCTGAGCGAGGAGGACTTGCCGTTCACGGTGACGGCGGCGCCGTTACTCAGCTCAAACTCGCGCACGAGGCCGTCGCTGCCGCGCAGCTGGACATAGCCGCTGCCGACGCCCGCGATTATCGCCTCGGTGCGGACGAGACCGGAGTAGCCGTCGAGTGTGAGGCTGATGTCCTCGTCCTCAAGGTAGTCGAGCCCGCGGGAGACGAGCGTCGCGGCCATGGCGCGGGTGACGCCGAGCTTCGGCGTGAAGCGGTTCTGCTCGTCGCCGGTGATGATGCCCATGCTGACGAGCTGGGCGATGTGGCCGGTGGCGGATTCGCTGATGTCGGCGGCGTCGGCAAATGACAGCTCTATGCCCTCAAGCTCGAGCGCCTCGCGCTCAAGGCCGAGCGCACGCACGAGGAAGACGCAGAGCGTCTCCTTGGGAATCTCCTTCGAGAGGTCGAGCGCGTCCAGCTCGTCCTCGCTTATGATTCCGGCGGCGAGGCAGACGGCGACTTCCTCATATGCCCACTTGAGGGAGGTGGGGACGTATTCCTGCGAGATCTCGCCCCAGTCGGCGCAGACGTAGGCCAGCTCGTCGTCGGTGAGGGAGTAGAAGCGGGAGAGAAAGACCAGCGCCTCGCAGGCGGTGATGGAGTTGTCGGGTTTCATCGTGCCGTCGGAGTAGCCGGAGATATAGCCTCTGTCGTAGAGATCCTCGATGTAGCTCTCCGCCCAGTGGCCGTCGAGATCCGAGAAATCGCTTTTTGCGAGGGCCGGGACGGCGGCGGTGAGCATGAGCGCGGCGGCGGTCAGCCCCGCGAGCAGCTTTTTAGCATGGCGCATGTGCGTATACCTCCTCGGCATTAATTTACATAATATGCCCATTTTTTACAGTATAGCATATAGCGCGGCGAGATTGCAAACATAAAGAGAGGACTTCCTTGATTTGGAAATCCTTTCTTTTTGCCTATTCGAGGTTGAGTTTTTTGGAGATAATCGCGGTGGTGCCGATGAAGTAGATGGCGGCGAAAAAGACGCCGAGCGCTATCATCAGCAGCAGGCCGATATTTGTCGCGGCGGTGTGGGAGCCGTGGGCGATCATGCTGTCGAGCCAGTTGTCCATGCCCGGCTCGTCGGCGGCCTTCCCGATAATGCCCATCAGCCAGGAGCTGACCGAGGATATGACGATGAAGGCGCCGACAGCGAGGGCGGTGCGGTGGCGGTTTGCGAGGTGCCCCACGGCGATGGCGACGTAGATCTCCAGCACCGCAACGGCGCACCAGACGAACAGGAGCACGAGAGTTTCAAGCAGCGTGAGCCAGAGCGCGGGCTCCTCAAAGGTGATGGTGCGCAGCAGGCGGGTCAGCTCGCTGAAAAACTCCGGCAGGAAGTTCATGTACCGCACGCTCAGCAGAATCATGCTGGCGAAGGCAACTATGCAGCTCACAAACGAGACGATTATCGAGGCCATGAGCTTCGAGGTGACGAGCATGGTCGGCGTGACCGGCAGGGTGAACATCAGGTAGCCCTCCTGACCGAGCAGCCCGGAGTTGAAGCGGCCGAGTATGAATATCAGCGTGATGACGAACAGGGCCACCATGACGCCGCTGTATACCAGAATCATCACCAGGCTGACGGGTGAGTCCGTTTCGCCGAACGGGGTTTGCAGAATACCGTTTATGAGTGCGACGGCCAGCGCCGCTATCCAGATTCCGGCAAACTGCCTGCTTATGGAGCGGAATTCGTATTTGAGCAGCTTTCCGAGCATCACCACTCGCCTCCTTCCATGGGCTGGGCGCGGAAAATCTCGCGGAACAGGGCGTCGACGCTCTTGCCCTCGCGCTCGCGCAGCTCGTCGACGGCCTCGTGCCGCACGACGTGCCCCTGCTTGAGGAACACGGCCTCGTCGAGGGTGCGCTCCACGTCGGATATCAGGTGGGTGGAGATGAGCACCGTGCCGTTTTCGTTGTAGTTTGTGAGTATGGTGCTGAGTATGAAGTCGCGCGCGGCGGGGTCGACGCCCGCAATCGGCTCGTCGAGCAGGTAGAGCTGGGCGGCGCGGCTCATGGCCAGCGCGAGCTGGAGCTTCTCCTTGGTGCCCTTGGACATGCTCTTGATCCTGTCGCGCGGGCCTATGCCGAGGGTGGAGCACATCTCGGTGGCCTTTTTGCGGTCGAAATCCCTGTAGAAGTCGGCGAAGAGGTCGACCAGGTCGCGCGAGCACATCCAGTCTGCGAAGTACATGCGGTCGGGCAGGTAGCTCGTGACGCTTTTGGTGTAGACGCCCGGCTCGTGGCCGTCTATCATCAGAAAGCCGGCGCTCGGCTGCAAAAGGCCGCACATGAGCTTTATGAGCGTGGTCTTGCCGGAGCCGTTGGGTCCCAGCAGGCCGACTATGCGGCCGCGCCCTATCTCAAGCTCGACGCGGTCGAGCGCCTGCTTTGCGCCGAAGCTCTTGCTCAAGTCGCAGCAGCGGATGAGCGGCGTGTGGTTTACTGCGAGTTCGTTCATTTTTCTCCCTCCCTGAGAAGTTCCGCCGCCTCGGCGGCGCTGTAGCCCAGCTGCGCCATGGCGGTCAGGTATTCGGCAATGTGTTTTTTCGCCAGGTCGCGGCGCCTGGTGTCGATGACGACCCTGTCCTCCGTCACCATGCGTCCGGCGGTGCGGTTGCTGGCGGCGAGGCCGTCGGCCTCGAGCTGCGCGAGCGCGCGCTGCATCGTGTTCGGGTTCACACCGGCGTCCTCCGCCAGCTCGCGCACGGCTGGCAGGCGGCTGCCCGGCGGATACTCGCCGGAGACGATGAGCCGCGTCAGCTGCTCGGCAAGCTGCGTCCAGATTGGGCGCCCGTCGTCCAGATTCCAGTCCATATCCTGCCTCCTTGTATTATTGTATTAACTGAATAATACAATAATACAGTTTGGACTGTTTGTCAAGGGGTGTGAGGGGGAAATTCTTGTAATTTTTTGCGGCCTCTGCTATCATGTAGGCATACGAAGGAGGTGCGCGCATTGAGAAATGTGACGCTCATAGGTATGCCCGGCGCGGGCAAGAGCACGGTAGGCGTGGTGCTCGCGAAGATACTGGGCTTCGATTTCATAGACAGCGACCTGCTGATACAGGCTCGGGAGGGACGCCTGCTGTGGCAGATAATAGAGAGCGAGGGGATAGAGGGCTTCTGGCGCGTGGAGGAGCGGGTGAACGCCTCGATAGAGGCGGAGAACTCGGTGATTGCCACCGGCGGCAGCGTGGTCTACGGCCCGGCGGCCATGGAGCACCTGCGGCGGATAAGCACGGTGGTCTATCTCAGGCACAGCTACGAGACCATAGCCGGGCGCCTCGGCGATTTGGAGAAGCGCGGCGTGACCGTGCCCGAGGGCTGGACGCTGCGAGACCTCTATAACGAGCGCACCCCGCTGTATGAGAAGTACGCGCACATAGTCTACGACTGCGGCCGCGGCGACGTGCGCGATACGGCCATCGCCCTCGCCGCAAGGCTGAGAGGGGAGTGAAAAGAGACTGACGTTTCGTCGCAAAAAAACAGGTGTTGTTATAGGGGCGGATGTGCCTAAAGATAA
>CALWXY010000067.1 GCA_944385595.1 uncultured Oscillospiraceae bacterium | reverse complement strand
GATGCGCCCGCGCAGTGTGATTTCGCCGGTCATGGCGACGTTTCGGCGCACGGGGATGCCGGTGAGCGCGGATATGAGGCCGATGCAGATTGTAATACCGGCCGAGGGGCCGTCCTTAGGCACGGCGCCCTCCGGGAAGTGGATGTGTATATCCTTGTTTTTGTAGAAGTCTGGGTCTATGCCGAGCTTTCCGGCGCGCGAGCGAATATAGGTGATTGCCGCCTTGGCGGACTCCTTCATCACGTCGCCGAGGTTGCCGGTGAGCTCGAGCTTTCCGCTGCCGTCGACGACGCTGACCTCGAGGTCGAGCACCTCGCCTCCGACGGATGTCCAGGCGAGGCCGTGCACGAGGCCGACCTCGTCGCCGCGCCCGAGGCTCGGCTCCCTGTACTTGGGCACGCCGAGCAGCGGCTCAAGCTCGCCGGAGCGGACGGTCAGAGACTTGAACTTGCCGTCGACTATGCCGGTGGCCGCCTTGCGGCAGACGGCGGATATCATGCGCTCGAGCACGCGCACGCCGGACTCGCGCGTGTAGCTGCTGATTATCTCGCGCACCGCGTCGTCCGAAATTCTGAGGCGGTTGCCGTTTAGGCCGTGCCTCTTGCGCTGCTTGGGTATGAGGTGGCGCTTGGCTATCTCCAGCTTCTCCTCGTCGGTGTAGCTGGAGAGCTCTATGACCTCCATGCGGTCGAGCAGCGGCCGGGGTATGGTCTCGGTGGTGTTCGCGGTGGCGACGAAGAAGACCGAGCTGAGGTCGAATGGAATCTCAAGGAAGTGGTCGCGGAAAGCGTAGTTCTGGGCGGAGTCGAGCGCCTCGAGCAGCGCGGACGAGGGGTCTCCCCTGTAGTCGCTGCCGAGCTTGTCGATCTCATCGAGCACCAATACGGGGTTCATGGTGCCCGCCTGCTGCATTCCGTTTATGATGCGGCCCGGCATGGAGCCGACGTAGGTCTTGCGGTGGCCTCTGATCTCGGCCTCGTCGTGGACGCCGCCGAGCGAAATTCTGGCGATTTTGCGGCCCATCGCGTGCGAGAGGCTCATGGCAATGCTGGTCTTGCCGGTGCCCGGGGGGCCGACGAGGCAGAGAATGTCGCCCTTCACATCCGGCGCTAGCTTTCTGACGGCGAGGAACTCAATTATGCGCTCCTTGACCTTCTCAAGCCCGAAGTGATCCTCGTCGAGCACCTGGCGCGCCTTGGCGATGTCGATGACGTCTTTGGTGCGCTTGTTCCAGGGCAGCTCGAGGCAGACGTCGAGATAGTTGCGGATGACGGAGGCCTCGGTGCTGCCGAATGGCTGCTTCGAGAGGCGCGCAACCTCCTTGAGAAGCTTCTCCTCCGTCTCCTTGTCGAGGCCGAGGCTCTGGATGCGGACAGTGTACTCGTCCAGCTCCTCGACGGGGTCGTCCCCCTCGCCCAGCTCGGCCTGTATGGCCTTGAGCTGCTCGCGGAGGTAGTAGTCCTTCTGGTTTTTGGATATCTGCTCCTGCGCGGACTCCTGTATGTTCTGCTCTATCGTGAGTATGTCGAGCTCGCGGGCGAGCAGCTTGTTCAGCAGGGCGAGGCGGCGCACCGGGCGCTTTTCCTCCAGTATCACCTGCTTCTGCGTGTGCTTGAGGAAGATGTTCTGGGTGACGTAGTCGGCGACGTAGCCGGGGTCGTCCTGCGCCATGGCGTTCACCAGCAGATCCGGCGTGCCTATGCTGGAGAGCTGTATATACTCGTCGAGCAGGCCGCAGCACTGGCGGATCATGGCCTCGATTTTGATGGAGCTGGCGCGCTCAGGCTCGTCGGGCACGGCCTCGACGGAGGCGTAGAAGCACGGCGCGGTGGCCGTGACCTCCACTATTCTGGCGCGCAGCAGGCCCTGCACCATGACGCGCACGGAGTTCGAGCCGGGGACGCGCAGGATCTGCTTGATGCGGCTGATGGTGCCGATTTTATACAGATCGTCTGCTGTGGGGGTACTGACGGACATGTCGCGCTGGGCGACGAGGAAGATATTCTGGTCGGACGACATGGAGGCGTTGAGCGCTGCAATCGACATGGGGCGCTCAACGTCGAAATTGAGGAGCATTCCCGGGAAAACCGAGATGCCGCGCAGCGGCAGAGTCGGCAGTGTGCGGGGCTCCGCGGTGGTGACTTCGGATGCTTTATCCATAATCAAGCCTCCTTTACGGTGGTAAAATGAGCCGCACAGGCTCGTGTGCGGCTCATGCTGAATCTATTCAGGATGCGGTCTTGCTGTCCTCGCCCTTGTGGACGATGACCGGCTCGGCAGTGCCGCGGACGGCGTCGCCGGTGATGATGATGCGCTCAATCGTCTCGTCGGACGGGGTTTTGAACATCAGCTCCGTCATGACGCCCTCGAGCACGCTGCGGAGTCCGCGGGCGCCTATCTCCATGGCTATGGCCTTGTCGGCCACCGCCTCGAGCGCGTCCTGCTCGAACTCAAGCTCGACGCCGTCGTACTTGAACATAGCCTTGTACTGGCGGGTCATGGCGTTTTTCGGCTCGGTGAGTATGCGGACGAGGTCGTCCCTGTTCAGGGAGTTGAGCGGCGTGATGACGGGCAGGCGGCCTATCAGCTCAGGGATGATGCCGAACTTCAGCAAATCGTGCGACTGCACGTGCTGCATGATTTCGCCGACGTCGCGCTCCTTATTGCTCTTGATTTCCGCGCCGAAGCCCATGGTCTTTTTGTCCATGCGGTTCTCAATGATTTTATCGATGCCGTCGAAGGCGCCGCCGCAGATGAAGAGGATGTTTTTCGTGTCGACCTTGAGGAACTCCTGGTGGGGGTGCTTTCTGCCGCCCTGGGGCGGGACGTTGGCCACGGTGCCCTCCAGAATTTTCAGCAGGGCCTGCTGCACGCCCTCGCCGGAGACGTCGCGGGTGATGGAGGTGTTCTCGCTCTTGCGGGAGATTTTATCCATCTCGTCGATATAGATAATGCCCTGCTCGGCGCGCTCTATATCGAAGTCCGCCGCCTGGACGAGGCGGAGCAGTATATTCTCAACGTCCTCGCCGACGTAGCCCGCCTCGGTGAGGGTGGTGGCGTCCGCTATGGCGAAGGGCACGTCGAGTATTTTGGCAAGCGTCTGGGCGATGAGGGTTTTGCCGCTGCCGGTGGGGCCAATCATGAGGATATTGCTCTTCTGGAGCTCAACGTCGCCGGAGTCGCCGTAGAGTATGCGCTTGTAGTGGTTGTAGACGGCGACGGAGAGGGCGATTTTGGCCCTGTCCTGACCGATGATATACTCATCGAGGTAGGTCTTGATCTCCGCGGGCTTGGGTATGCCCTCTTTAGGGAGGGGCTTCGACTCAAGCTGCGCGTTATTGCGCTCGCCCTCGCGGACTATGTCCATACAGAGGCGGACGCAGCTGTCGCAGATATAGACGCCGCTGCCGGCTATGAGGCGCTGCACCTTGCTCTGAGGCGCGCCGCAGAAGCTGCATCTGATGTCTTTTCTGCCGTTGTCTTCGTTTCTGGCCATAATTCTCCTTTTGTGTCCGCTCAGCGCGACACGATGACCTTGTCGATGAGGCCGTATTCCAGAGCCTCCTGGGAGCTCATGAAGTTGTCGCGCTCGCAGTCGGCGGTGACAACCTCGATGGGCTTGCCGGTGTTCTCGGACATGATGCGGTTCATGCGCTGCTTGATAATCTCAAGGCGGCGCAGGTGGATGGCCATGTCGGTGATCTGGCCCTGGGTGCCGGCAGAGGGCTGGTGTATCATAATCTCGGCGTTGGGCAGCGCGAGGCGCTTGCCCTTGGCGCCGGAGGACAGCAGGAACGCGCCCATGGACGCCGCCATGCCTATGCAGATGGTGGACACGTCGCACTTAACGTACTGCATTGTGTCGTAGATGGCCATACCGGCTGTGACGGAGCCGCCGGGGCTGTTGATGTAGAACTGGATGTCCTTATCAGGGTCCTGCGCCTCGAGATAGAGGAGCTGGGCGACGATAAGGCTCGCCGTGGTGTCGTTGACCTCCTCGGACAGCATGATGATGCGGTCGTTGAGAAGGCGGGAGAAAATATCGTAGGAGCGCTCGCCGCGCGAGGTCTGCTCCACAACATAGGGTACTAGGCTCATAACAAAACTCTCCTTTACCAAAAATTGCATCTCAGAGAGCATATCCAATCGGTGCTTTCCTTATTCTTTATCCTCTTTCTTTTCCTCGGCCACGGGCACGCCGGTGGTGTAGACTATATCGGCGGCCTTGAGCAGGCCGAGCTCTTTCTTGACGGTGTCGACGGTTATAATCTCACGGACCTTGTCGGCCTCCATGCCGTACTCCTCGGCAATCTTGGCGTACTCGTCGTCAATCTCCTTCTCGGGGACCTCGATGTTCTCGGCCTCATAGATGGCGTTGAACAGCAGCTCCATCTGAACCTGATGCTTGGCGGAGGGGGTGATGGTGTCGCGGAAGCCCTTGACATCCATGCCCATCATGCCGGCATACTGCTCGAGGGTCATGCTGTACTGGCGCATGTTGTTGCTGTAGTCCTCGACCATCTGGTCGACCTTATCCTCAATCATGCCGTCGGGGATGTCGACCTGCATGTTGTCGATGGCCTTCTGGAGCAGAGCCTCGCGGAAGAGGTTCTCAGCGGCGGCCTCGCGGCCCTTCTCAAGTCTGGACTTGGCGTCGCTGCGCAGCTGCTCGAGGGTGTCGAACTCGGTGGAGACGTCCTTGGCGAACTCGTCGTCGAGCGCGGGCAGCTCCTTGACCTTGACCTCCTTGAGCTTGACCTTGAAGGTGGCGGGCTTGCCGGCCAGGTCTTTGGCGTGGTACTGCTCGGGGAAGGTGACATTAATCTCTTTCTCCTCGCCGGCGCTCATGCCGACGACCTGCTCCTCGAAGCCGGGGATAAAGGCGCCGGAGCCGAGGGTGAGCTCGTGGTTCTCGCCCTTGCCGCCCTCGAAGGCCTTGCCGCCCTCGAAGCCCTCGTAGTCGATGACGGCGATATCGCCATTCTGGGCGGGACGCTCGACGGTCTCGATGCGGGCGTTCTTCTCGCGCATACGCTCGAGGTCGGCGTCGATCTCCTCGTCGGTGACGGGCTGGACGGTCTTGACGGCCTCAAGGCCGCGGTACTGGCCGAGGGTGACCTCGGGGTAGACGGCGGTCTCGAAGGTGACGGTGACGGTCTTGTCGTCGCCTATATTGACGTCGGCGACGGTGGGACGGCCGACAGCCTTGATGCTGTCGTCGCTGACACCGGTGTCATAGGCGGTGGGGTAAAGCATCTCGAGCGCGTCCTCATAGAACACGTCGGCGCCATAGTAACCCTCGACGACCATACGGGCGACCTTGCCCTTGCGGAAGCCGGGGACGAAGATATTCTTTTTATTTTTAAGATATGCCCTGTTGACGGCGGTCTCGAACTCCGAGGGCTCTATCTCCACGGAGAAGCTGACTACGTTGTGCTCTTTCTTTTCAATGTTTTTGACTTTCATTGGAAAACTTCCTCCTACATAGAATCAGCAAGGCTGATCATTATACAAATATTACAGCAGCGGGTATTATATCAGAAATCCACGGTAATTGCAAACATTTCTACAATTTTTCCGGGAATCAGTCCAAAATTTTCTGCGGAATGAAGTCCACATAGTCGCCGGATACGGTTTTGAACTCCGTTTGGCCGAGCCTGCCCTCGAAAATGCGGCGCAGGCCGGGGCCGTGGATGTGCCCGGTGCAGCAGAGCTTCGCCGAGTAGCGGCTGAGCAGCTCGAGAATCTCAGGACACTCGTAGTCGCCGTATTTCGGCGGGTAGTGCAGAAAGACGTATTTGTCCCTCTCCCCCGCCGCTTTTAGCGAGGTCTCGAGGCGGCCGATCTCGCGCAGCATGATTTTCCTGTCATGCTGCGAGCCGGTCTCCTCCTCGTAGAACCAGCCTCTGGTGCCGCAGACGGCGGCGTCGCCGTAGGAGCAGCAGTTGTTGTGGAGTATCTCGATTGTGCCTATGCCCCAGGCCTCGAACATCTTCATGGCCTTTGAGGCCGTCGACCACCAGTAGTCGTGGTTGCCTTTGAGTATGATTTTGCGGCCCGGCAGGCTGTCGATGAACAAAAAATCCTCCCTCGCGCCCTCGAGGCTCATTGCCCAGCTGAGGTCGCCGCAGATGACGCAGCAGTCCTCCGCTCCGAGGCGCTCGAAGCCGCGCCGGAGCTTTTCGACGTAGCCGTCCCAGCGGGGGCCGAAAATGTCCATCGGCTTGTCGGAGCCGAACGAGAGGTGCAAATCGCCTATAGCGTAAAGTGCCATACATTCCTCCGTATAATCCGCCGCTATGCGCGCATAATGATATCACCGGCGGCTGAGCCGCCGGAATACTCTCCGGAGGCTTTGAAATGAACGATAACAAGAAAAACTGCTCCCGCGTGACCGCCGTCGGCTGCTGTGTTGAGAACTGCACCTACCACACCGATTCCGGCCACTGCTGCGCGAAGTCCATCAACGTCGAGAACGCCAGCGCGAAGCAGAAGAGCGAGACCTTCTGCTCCACCTTCGTCGCCAAAAACTGAAGGGAAATTGAAAAGACGTCGCCCCGCCTCGGCGGGGCGGCGTAAAATCTCAAAAATCCGCCCGCAGATAATCGTAACAGCATACAGCGGGGGAGCTTGAGGGGGCAAGGCCCTCCTCAAATCCGATAGACCGCCGTCAAAAAGCTCGATAATTCGAGCTTTTTGAGCGCAGCGGCATTTTCGCTTTCGAAAATGCCCGGCGGTAAGCGCAGCCGAAAAAGCACTGAAAGGCTTTTTCGGCAAGCTAACGTCGCCCCGCCGTGGCGGGGCGGCGTTTTTATTTCAGGAAGTCGCTAGTGAGCTCGCGCATGGCCTCTTTTTCGATGCAGCCGGTGAATCGCACAGCCCTGCCCGCGAGATTGGAGAGCGGACGCGGCGGATTTGCGCCGGTGCGCTCGGCGAGGCGGTCAATCAGCTCAGTGCCGGGGGCGCCGGTGCTCTCGCCGAGGGCGGCGAGGACGCTGTCGCAGAATTTGAAGGGGCTGGCCGTCGAGACGACGACGGTGGGCGTCGCGTCGCCGGAGCGCTCGCGGTAGTCGCGCAGCACTTTGAACGCAACGGCGGTGTGCGGGTCGATGAGATACCCCTTTGCGTACATATCCGCAATCTCCGCGCGGGTCTCGTCGTCGTCGCAGAAGCCGGCGGAGAAATCCTCCGCAATGCGGCGGCGGAGCGCGTCGCTGACGGTGTATTTCCCGCTCTCGGCGAGGGAGCGCATGTAGCCCGCGACCTCCGCGTCGCTGCCGCAGCAGGCGTAGAGCAGGCGCTCAAGGTTGCTGGAGACGAGGATATCCATGGACGGGCTGATGGTGCAGTGGAAGGGGCGCTCACGATTGTAGACGCCGGTATTGATGAAGTCGGTGAGGACGTTGTTGCTGTTCGAGGCGCAGATGAAGCGGCTGACCGGCAGGCCCATCTGCTTTGCGTACCACCCGGCGAGGATGTTGCCGAAGTTGCCGGTGGGGACGCAGAAGTTTATCCTCTCCCCCGCCTTGATTTTGCCCGCGTTCAGCAGGTCGCAGTAGGCGGAGACGTAGTAGACTATCTGCGGCAACAGTCTGCCCCAGTTGATGGAGTTTGCGGACGAGAGGAACCAGCCGCGGCTGTCGAGCTCCTTTGCGAACTCCGTGTCGCCGAAAATGCGCTTGACGCCGGTCTGGGCGTCGTCGAAATTGCCCGCGATGGCGGAGACGAGGACGTTGTCGCCGCTCTGCGTGACCATCTGGAGCTTCTGGACGTCGGAGACGCCGTCGCGCGGGTAGAACACTACTATTTTGGTGCCGTCCACATCGGCGAAGCCCTCGAGGGCAGCCTTGCCGGTGTCGCCGGAGGTGGCGACGAGTATGCAGACGCCGCGCTCTTCGCCGCATTTGCGCAGCGAGGCGGTGAGCAGGTGCGGCAGCATCTGCAGCGCCATGTCCTTGAAAGCGCAGGTGGGGCCGTGCCACAGCTCGAGGACGGCAGTGTCGTCCGAGAGGATGTTCAGCGGCGCGGTGAGCGGCGTGTCGAAGTTGTCGGAATAGGCGGCGGCGCAGTATTTCACAAGCTCCTCGGCGGTGAAATCGTCGAGGAACATGCCCATGATGCGCGCGGCGCGGCCGCGGTAATCGAGCTTGCGCAGCTCGGCGAGCATGCTGTCGGTGAGCTGCGGCACGCTCTCCGGGACGAAAAGTCCGCCGTCGGGCGCGAGGCCGGAGGCAATGGCTCTGGCGGCGCTGACTCTGTTGGAGCTGTCTCTCGTGCTGAAATATTTCATAACGTGTCCTCCTGAAATCGGCGCGGGTCAGTCCGCGTCGAAGGCGTTTTCAATGTGGCTGATGTCGCCGCTGTCTGTGTAGATCTCGATTACGTCGAAGCGGGGCTGGAGCTTCGTGGGGTTGGCGGCGAGGTAGAGCCCGGCGGCGAATACGAGCCTGCGCTGCTTCGCCGCGGTGACGTATTCCCTCGCGAGGGCGAAGCTGCCGCTCGCGCGGGTTTTGACCTCGGCAAACACGAGGTAGCGGCGGTTTTTGGCGATGACGTCTATCTCGCCCCCGCGGACTCTGTAGTTGAGGCCGACTATTTCGTAGCCCTTTTTCCTCAGGAACTCGGCGGCAGCCTGCTCGCCGCGGGCGCCCGTCAGTTTAGCTCTGCTCGCGCTCATAAAACTTCCTCAGATATGTAAGCCTGTGCTCCGGGCAGGCGCCGAGCCTGCTCAGGGCCTCGTAGTGCTGCTTGGTTGGGTAGCCCTTGTGTCCGGCGAAGCCGTAGCCGGGGAACTCGGCGTCGAGCCTGCGCATATATGCGTCGCGCTCGACTTTGGCGAGTATGGACGCGGCGGCGATATTGGCGCTCAGGCCGTCGCCGCCGACTATGCACTCGTGCGGGATTGCAAATCCCCTGTCGCAGTTGCCGTCTATGAGGACGAAGTCCGCCCTCGGCTCCAGCGCCTCGACAGCGCGGCGCATGGCCAGCATCCGGGCGTT
>CALWXY010000066.1 GCA_944385595.1 uncultured Oscillospiraceae bacterium | reverse complement strand
TATTCGGCTCAATAGGATAAAAAAAGTCCCGGCCAGAGCCGGGCGGTTGGCTTGTCGAAGAAGGCTTTGCCTTCTTCGACAAAGGGGACTGCACTCCGCTTCGCGCAGGAAATGAGCCGCCCGGCTTTGGCCGGGCGGTTTGTTATCCTTTCAGATATTTCCTCGTATATGGACAGTGGACGAAGCACTGGCCGCAGATGAAAAGCCCCTCGCCGATGACCTCGGCGTTGCGCCTCGCGCAGTTGTCGGCGCACTTTTTGTAGTCGAACATCTCGGCGCGGTCGATACCGGGGCGCCACTGGACGCCATTGAGCGCCCCGTAGGGGCAGACGTCGCGGCACTTTGTACAGCTGCCGCACTTAGGCTCAAGCACCGGCTCCGCGGGCGGCAGGGGCGCGTCGGTGAGCAGGACGGATATGCGCACCGCGCCGCCGTACTGCGGCGTCACCAGCAGGCAGCTCTTGCCTATCCAGCCGAGCCCCGCGCGCATGGCTATGCTCTTGTGCGGCATCTCCGTGCTCTGGTCGGGGCGGCGCACGACCTTGTCCGTCGTGTGCTCCTCGACGGCGTAGCCCTGCGAGCGCAGGAAGTCGCCCGCCGCTTTTGTCGCGCGGTCGAGCGCTGCGTTGGTGTCCTTGTACCACTGGGCGTATTCGCGCGTCGCGCCGTCCTCAATGGAGCGCAGCATGTCGCGCGGCATGGCCATCGCCATGGCGACGCCGGTCTTCAGCCCGCCGGGCACGAGGTCGGAGACGTCGGCATAGCCGACGAGATCCGCGCCCTCGGCGGTGAGCAGCTCGCGCAGTCTGGTTCCGAGATCCTCCATTTTCCCTTCCTCCTTTATTTAAGGCCGCGTCCCCTGTCCGGGTCGCGCAGCTTGAAGTACATCCCCAGCAGGACGCCCATGACCGTGAATGCGCTGCCGAAGCCGAGCAGCAGCTGTATCGCCCTGGGCATCCACGCGGGCAGCGAGGCTATGGCCTCCGCGTCGTTCGCGAGGAAGCTCAGCATGATGTATGCCGCCGCGACCATGGCTATGCCGATAAACGCCGCTATGCGGCAGATTTTGACCTTGTTTTTCATTTCCGCACCTCTTTCCCCCACAGTATAACACGCCGCGGCCAAACTGCAAACAGCAATTTTTATTCAGCCATTCCGCCGGATTTCCGCATAAATAACCAAAGCGGGCGCGCGGCGCGGGGTAAATATTGTTTCGCCTATAAAAAATAAATAAATAAGTAAAAAGGGCTTGCATAATCTGCCATACGGTATTATAATCAGCTCGTCCGTTCCGATAGGGACGGCGAAATTATTCAGTATGGAGTGACAAAAGATGAAAAAGTTTGCAAAGGCCATGAGCCTTGTCCTCGCTCTTGTCATGCTGCTCGCGCTCTGCGCCTGCGGCGGCACCGAGGAGTCCACCGCCCCCGAGAGCAGCGCTCCCGAGTCCACCGCCCCTGAGTCCACCGCCCCCGAGTCCAAGGCTCCCGAGGCCGCTGAGTTCACCACCGTCGAGGAGGGCAAGCTCATTCTCGCCACCAACTGCCAGTTCCCCCCGTATGAGATGGTCGCTGACGGCGAGGGCGTCTACCAGGGCTATGAGGGCATCGATATCGAGATTGCTCTCAAGATAGCCGAGGCCCTCAACCTCGAGCTCGTCATCGACGATATGGAGTTCACCTCCTCCCTGCTCGCCGTCCAGGAGGGACGCAGCGACATCCTCCTCGCCGGCCTCACCTACAACGAGGAGCGCGAAGAGGTCATGGACTTCACCACCCCCTACGCCACCGGTATCCAGGTCGTCATCGTCAAGGAAGGCTCCGACGTCACCATGGATAACCTCGGCGACGGCAAGCTCATAGGCACCCAGAGCGGCACCACCGGCTATGAGTACGCCTCCGCCCCCGCCGATGAGGGCGGCTACGGCGAGGAGGCCGTCATTGCCTACGACAGCGGCGCCACTGCCGTCCAGGCCCTGCTCAATGGCCAGGTCGACGCCGTCATCATCGACAAGGCTCCCGCCGAGTCCTACGTCGCCGCCAACGAGGGTCTGACCATCCTGCCCTCCGCCTGGGTCGAGGAGGAATACTGCATAGCCGTCGACGAGGGCAACACCGCCCTGCTCAACGCCGTCCAGGCCGTCCTCGACGACCTCATGGAGAGCGGCGAGCTCGACGCCATCGTCGCCAAGTACATAAACGCCGACTGATTTTTCCAAGCTCCATTCGCAGAGGGACGGCACCGCCGCCCCTCTGCGGTATTTCCATCTTTAAACCACTGAGAAAGGAGTGAGCCTATGAATCCCACCGCCCTGTACGAGAGCTTCTCCGCGCTGGAGGAACAGACGGCTCTTCAGGAGGCTTACATCAGATTTTACAAGGCCTGGTTCTACGAGGATCGCTGGCTCACCTACTTCAACGGCCTCGGCACCACCATCAAGGTCACGGTCCTCGCCCTGCTCCTCGGCGTCGCGCTCGGCCTCGTGGTCGCCACAATCCGCACCGCGCACGACCAGCAGCGCCCCGGCAGGCACAATTTCTTCCTCGGCATCGTCAATTTTATCTGCAAAATCTACGTCACCGTCATCCGCGGCACGCCTATGATGGTCCAGCTCATGATCATGGGCTTCGTCATCTTCAAAACCAGCCGCAACTTCACAATGGTCGGCGCCCTCGCGCTCGGCATCAACTCCGGCGCCTACGTCGCCGAGATCATACGCGGCGGCCTCATGTCCCTCGACATAGGCCAGTCCGAGGCCGGTCGCAGCCTCGGCCTCAATTACCTCGACACCATGCGGTTCATAGTCATCCCGCAGGCCTTCAAGGCCATCCTCCCCTCTCTCGGCAATGAGTTCATCGTCCTTCTCAAGGACACCTCGCTCATTTCCGTCATAGGCGGCAAGGAGATTGTCTACTACGCTCAGGCCATCATCACCAAGACCTACGAGGCCATGTATCCGCTCTACATAACCGCACTCATGTATCTGATCATGGTGCTCATCTTCTCCTGGCTCCAGGGCAAGCTCGAAAGGAGGCTCCGCCAAAGTGATAGACGTTAAAAACCTCTCCAAGTCATTCGGCAAGCACCTCGTGCTCGACGATATCTCCGAGCACATCTACCCCGGCGAGAAGGTCGTCATCATCGGCCCCTCCGGCTCCGGCAAGAGCACCTTCCTCCGCTGCCTCAACCTGCTGGAGACGCCCACCGCCGGCTCCATCACCTTCGACGGCACCGAAATCACCGACCCCAGGGCCGATATCGACAAAATCCGCCGCCAGATGGGCATGGTCTTCCAGCACTTCAACCTCTTCCCCAACATGACCATACGCCGCAACATCACCCTCGCGCCCGTCCGCACCAAGCTGATGACCCAGGCCGAGGCCGACGAGACCGCCACGCAGCTCCTGCGCCGAGTCGGACTTGAGGACAAGGAGAACGCCTACCCCGCGCAGCTCTCCGGCGGCCAGAAGCAGCGCATCGCAATAGTCCGCGCCCTCGCCATGAAGCCGAAGGTCATGCTCTTCGACGAGCCCACCTCCGCTCTCGAACCGGAGATGGTCGGCGAGGTGCTCGAGGTCATGAAGGAGCTGGCCGAGGAGGGCATGACCATGGTGGTCGTCACCCACGAGATGGGCTTCGCCCGCGAGGTCGGCACACGGGTCCTCTTCATGGCCGACGGCAAAATCGCCGAGCAGAACACGCCCGACAAGCTCTTCGGCGACCCCCAGTGCGAGCGCCTGCAGAGCTTCCTCGCAAAAGTTCTTTAATATGCAAAAACGCCCCGAGGCCAGGCCGCGGGGCTTTTCATACCCTGTTTCCGGAGGTCAACTATGGTCACAATCAACTACGACAAATGCGTCGGCTGCGGCAAATGCGCCGCCGTCTGCCCCGGGCTAGTCCTATTCATGCGCGACGGGCTGCCCGCCGTCGTCGGCGACGGCTGCATAGCCTGCGGCCACTGTGTCGAGACCTGCACCCACGGCGCAGTCTCGATAGATACGCAGCTCGCCTGCGCCCCAAAGCCTGAGAGCGAGCTTGAGAAAAACATCCTCACCCGCCGCTCGACGCGCAACTTCCTCCCCGCCGCGCCGGAGCGCGCCGTGCTTGAGCGCGCCCTGAGCGTCGCCGCCTGGGCGCCCTCGGCCAAGAACCAGAACAAAAACGGCTGGGCCGTCGTCTACGGGCGCGACAAGGTGCGCGCTCTGCTGGATGCAGCCCTCGCCTGGTGCCGTGAGCACGGCAAAAACCGCGGCATAGTCCGGCTCACGGAGTCGGTCAAAAACCTCGTCACCTGCGACGCGCCCTGCCTCGTCTTTGCCTGGGCCGATGCCGACGCCCACAACCCCGCCGTCGACTGCGCCATCGCCATGACGACGCTTGAGCTGCTGCTGCATGAGAAGAACGTCGCAACCTGCTGGGGCGGCTTCGCCACGCGGCTCTTCGCCTCCGACCCCGCCCTC
>CALWXY010000065.1 GCA_944385595.1 uncultured Oscillospiraceae bacterium | reverse complement strand
TTGAGCAGGCCGACGGCGTTGGTGAGCTCGTCGCTGCGCAGGGAGTTGGAGCACACGAGCTCGGCGAAATACGGCGAGACGTGCGCGGGCGTCATCTTCTTCGGCTTCATCTCGACGAGGCGGACGGGTATGCCGCGCTTCGCCAGCTGCCAGGCGCACTCGCTGCCCGCGAGCCCCGCGCCGACGACTGTTACCTTTTCCACGGCTGCCTCCTCACTCGGCCGCCTTTTCGGCGGCCTTCTCGCCCTCGTCTTCCTTCTTGGCGCGGCGGCGGTAGCCGCGCTTATCCTCAGGCAGGAAGTTCGGGCACTCCTCGTTTATGCAGAACGGCTTACGCTGTCCCTTGCCGGAGAGCTTGAACATGGTCTTGCCGCACTCGGGGCAGACGTCCTTGGTGGGCACGTCCCAGGTCATGAAGCCGCAGTCGGCGGATTTCTCACAGGCGTAGTAGGTGTAGCCCTTTTTAGAGGTGCGCTTGAGAATTCTGCCGCCGCAGCGGGGGCATTTGCCCGGCATCTCGACCACTATGGGCTTGGTGAAGTCGCACTCAGGGAAGCCCGGGCAGGCCAGGAAGCGCCCAAAGCGCCCGCTCTTATACACCAGATTGCGTCCGCATTTGTCGCATATCTCATCGGACACCTCGTCCGGCACCTTGAGGTGCACGCCTTCGAGGGCGGTCTCCGCCTTTTCAAGCGAATCCTCAAAGCCGTTGTAGAACTCACTCAGGACGTTTTTCCAGTCGCGGCGGCCTGCCTCGACCTCGTCGAGGTCTTCCTCCATTTTGGCGGTGGACTTGAGGTCGACTATATCGGGGAAGCGCTCCTCCATAAGCCCGGTGACGACCTCGCCCAGCGCTGTCGGGCGCAGGTAGCGCCCCTCCTTGACGACGTATTCGCGCGCGGTGATGGTGGATATGGTGGGGGCGTAGGTACTCGGGCGCCCTATGCCCTTCTCCTCCATTGCGCGTATAAGCGTCGCCTCCGTATAGCGGGAGGGGGGATTGGTGAACTGCTGCTCGCGCTCCATCTTCACGAGGTCGACGTTCTCGCCCTCGCGCAAGTCGGGAAGCGGCTTTCTCTGTTCCGCCACGTTTTCGTCGGTGCTCTCCTCATAGACAGCGGTATAGCCGGCAAAGCGCAGCTCCGAGTTGTTGGCGCGGAAAATGTATTTGTCGCTTTTTACGTCTATGACGACGTTGTCATAAATGGCGTTGGCCATCTGGCTGGCGGTAAAGCGGCCCCAAATCAGGCGGTAGAGCCTGTACTGCTCGGCGGTGAGCGATTTCTTCACCCGCTCGGGCGTGAGCGTGACTATGCTGGGTCTGATGGCCTCGTGCGCGTCCTGCGCGCCGCTCTTGGCCTTGTAGCGGCGGGGCTTTCCGTAGTAATAGTCCTTGCCGTAGCGCGAGGTGATAAACTCGCCGGCGGCGGCCAGCGCGTCCTCGGAGAGGCGCAGCGAGTCGGTTCTCATGTAGGTTATGAGGCCGACGGTTCCCTCGCCCTCGATGTCGACGCCCTCATACAGCTGCTGGGCTATGGACATGGTGCGCCGCGGCGTCATGCCCAGGCGGCGCGAGGCCTCCTGCTGCAGCGTCGAGGTGATGAACGGGGGCGACGGCGAGCGCTGCTTTTCGCCGCGCTTCACGGTGTTGATGGTAAATGGGCTGTTCTCCACGGCGGCGACGACCTCGTTCACCTCGGCCTCGCTGTGCAGCTCGAGCTTTTTCTCGGTGGTGCCGTAGAATCTCGCCGTGAACTCGCTGTTTGAGCGGCGGAGCTTCGCGTCGAGGTGCCAGTACTCCTCCGGCACGAACTGGCGGATCTCGTTCTCGCGGTCTATGACCATGCGGGTCGCGACCGACTGCACTCTGCCCGCAGACAGGCCGCGCTTTATCTTGCGCCACAGCAGCGGGCTGAGCTTATAGCCCACTATGCGGTCGAGTATGCGCCGCGCCTGCTGGGCGTCGACCAGATCCTGGTCTATGTCGCGCGGGTGCTGTATGCTCTCGCGCACGACGTTTTTTGTTATCTCGTTGAATGTGACTCGCCTGGCCTTGCCGTCCGGCAGCTGCAGCAGCTCCTTCAGGTGCCAGGATATCGCCTCGCCCTCGCGGTCCGGGTCGGTCGCGAGGTAGACGGTCTGGGCGGCTTTCGACTTCTTCTTCAGGTCGGAGATGATCTCCTCCCTGCCCTTCACGGGTATATAATCCGGCTCAAAGCCGTGCTCTATATCCACGCCCATTTTGCTCTTAGGCAGGACGCGCAGGTGTCCCATGGATGCGACGACCTTGTAGTCGTTGCCCAGATATTTCTCAATGGTGCGGGCTTTTGCCGGTGACTCAACTATCACCAGGTCGGTTTTTGTCCTTGCCATGTCTCCACTATCCTCGTTTCGTTCTTATGTTGAGCTTGAACCTCCCGCTTCCGGCGGGGCTGACATAGCCCATAATCTGCAGCATTGTGAGCTCACCCATCACGGCCGAAGGCGGCAGCTTGGTGCGCTCTATTATTGTGTCCGTGAATGTCTCCCCCGCGTCCATGGCGGAGATGACGGCCAGCTGGCGCTCGCTCAGCTTCTCGAGCTGGCTTTCGAGGTCAATATATGCCTCGCCGTCCGGCTTGTCAACGTCTTTTTTGGCGGTTTTCGCCGGGGCCGCGGCCCGCGCCGCCTGCGTCTCGAGGCGCTGTTCGTCGGAGGGACGTCTGCCGTCCGGCGAGGGTCTGTGCAGCTTGTGCGGGAAGCGCCCCTCGTATTCGCTGAGCAGGTCCCAGCCGCTGAGCACCATCCTCGCGCTGTCGCGCAGCAGGTCGTTTGAACCGGCGCAGCTCGGCGCGTCGGCGTTGCCGGGTACGGCGAACACGTCCCGCCCCTGCTCGTTTGCGTGTGAGGCGGTTATCAGCGCGCCGCTGCCCTTGGGCGCTTCCACAACGAGCACGCCCACGGAGAGGCCGCTCATTATCCTGTTGCGCGCCGGGAAGTGCCTCGCGCTGCCCGGCATTCCGGGCGGGTACTCGCTGACTATGGCTCCGGCGGCGCAGACGTCGTCATACAGGGCGGCGTTCTGCTTCGGGTACACCTCGTCTATGGCGGTACCCAGCACTCCGACGCACTGTCCGCCCGCTCTGAGCGCCCCGACTGCGGCGGCGCTGTCTATTCCGGCGGCGAGGCCGGTGACCACCAGTCCCCCGCCGCGGCTTATCTCGTAGCCCATCTGAGTGGCCATCTTTATGCCGTATGGACTTGCTTTTCTCGTTCCGACTATGGCGACTGCCGCCTCGCCGTCGATATCCGGCAGCTTGCCGCGCACGAACAGCACGACCGGCGGGTCGTAGATATTCGCGAGTCTGTGGGGGTAGGCGCTGTCGCCCAGGGCTATGATGCGTATGTCGCGGCTCACGCATGTCTCGAGCGCGCGGTCTGCGCGCCACATGCTCTTGTCGGCGAAGCGCTCGCGCTCATTGTCCGTGAGGCCGGGCACGGCGGCCAGCTCGGATTTGCCCGCGAAGAACAGCTTTTTCGGGCTGCCGAAGTGCTCCAGCGCTATGCATTTGGCCTTTGGCCGCATGATATTCAGGCAGGCCAGCCACATCCAGTATTTCACTCGCGCGCCCCCTTATCTCAGAGTTTTTCCCTTGCCGCCTCCCAGAGCAGCACGGCGGCGGCGGCAGCGGCGTTCAGCGACTCGCTGCCGGGCGTCATCGGGATGATGATCTGCCCGTCGCACACGGCGAGCAGCTCCTGCGAGAGGCCGCGCCCCTCGCTGCCGACGGCCACAGCGCTGCCTGAAAGCCGCACGCCGCGCACATCGGCGGCGTTTTCACTCAGAGCGGCGCCGTAGAGCCGCAGTCCGGCTTTATCCAAAGCCTGGCGCAGCTCGGCGGCGGTGCCGAGGCACAGCACGTTCTGACGGAAAACGGCGCCCATCGTGGCGCGGGCGGTTTTGGGGCTGTAGAGGTCGGCGCATGCGCCGACGAGTATGACGTTTTCGCAGCCCAGGGCGTTGGCTGTGCGAATCACGGTGCCGACGTTGCCGGGGTCCTGCACGTTCTCCAGCACTATGGCTCCGCCGGGAATCAGCTCCGGCCGCTCCGGCGGCAGCTCGAGCGTGAACACGGGGCCGGGGCTGTCCTTCATCGGGGAGACGCACTCGAACACGCTCTCGTCGGCGCAGAGCTGCTCTATATCCCCCGGCAGCCCGAACATCGGCTCGCCGCGCCAGAGGACGCACAGCGGCTTTTTGCCGGACTGCAGCGCCTCGCGCAGCAGCTTGTGCCCGTCGCAGAGGTACTGCGCCTGCTCGCGGCGGTACGAGGCCTCGCGCCCCAGGCGGCGGAGGTGCTGCACAGTTTTATTCTTTCTCGATGTTATGAGAGCGGCCATGCTATCGCCTCCAAATAGTAAAGCTGTGGCAGCAGATGCTGCCACAGCCTGTCATTCCTAGTTTTCCAGCGGCTTCATTGTCGGGAAGAGTATGACGTCGCGTATGGAGGAATTGCCAGTGAGCAGCATGACGCAGCGGTCTATGCCTATGCCGAGGCCGCCCGTGGGGGGCATGCCGTACTCCAGCGCGTTGATAAAATCGTCGTCCATCATGCCGGCCTCGTCGTCGCCCTTGGCGCGCAGCTCGACCTGCTTCTGGAAGCGGGCCTTCTGGTCGATGGGGTCGTTCAGCTCGGAGAAGGCGTTGCCCATCTCGCTGCGGCAGATGAACAGCTCGAAGCGCTCGGTGAGCTTCGGGAACTTCGGGCTGCGCTTCGCGAGCGGCGAGACGTCGACGGGGTGCATGGTGATGAAGGTGGGCTGCACCAGCTTCTCCTCGACCTTCTGGTCGAAGCACTCGTACAGCGCGTGACCCCAGGTGGGCTCGACGCCGTCCATATCGACGCCAAGCTGCTTCG
>CALWXY010000064.1 GCA_944385595.1 uncultured Oscillospiraceae bacterium | reverse complement strand
TCCCGTTCAACATGTTCCAGGAGGTCGACCCCGTCCTCGGCCCCGAGATGCGCTCCACCGGCGAGGTGCTCGGCATAGCTGAGAACTTCGGCGAGGCCTTCTACAAGGCCCAGGAGGCCACCAAGACCGAACTGCCCACCGAGGGCACTGCGCTGCTCAGCATCAGCGACCGCGACAAGCCGGAGCTGATTGAGGTCGCCCGCGGCATCCACGAGTGCGGCTTCAAGATCATGGCCACCGGCAACACCTATAAGATAATCACCGAGGCCGGCATCCCCGCCAAGAAGATCGCCAAGCTCAAAGAGGGCAGACCGAACATCCTCGACGCTATCACCAACGGCGAGATTAACCTCATCTTCAACACCCCGAAGGACAAAAAGGGCGCGGTGGACGACAGCTATATCCGCAAGTCCGCCATCAAATACCGCATCCCGTATATGACCACCATGGCCGCCGCCAAGGCGACCATCGAGGGAATACGCGCGGCCCGCGCCAACAAGAACTTCGAGGTCCACTCCCTGCAGGAGTACCACAGCAACATCAAGTAAAATTGATAAAAAAAGATACGCAGCGCTTAGCTGCGTATCTTTTTTTGCCTTTTCACACGCTCGCGCGGCCCAGATAGCGCAGCGACCACGCGATGAAAGCAATCACCGCCAGAGGAACCGCCGCCAGCGAGTAGACGGGCAGAGCGCTTATGACAGGCTCGAGCGCGTTGAGCGCGGCCATGACGAGGATGAACACCAGCCAGATGAACGCGAAAGCGTTCTGCCCGAAGCGCAGCCTCAGCGCCGAGAAGCACAGCGCGCAGATTCCAGGTGCAAACAGCGCCAGAGCCAGCAGCCACAGGGGAGTGGGGCTGTCGAAGCCGGAGACGTGCAGCATCGGATTGAAGGCCAGCCAGCCTTTGAACAGGATGAGCAGATCCAGCAGCGTGAGGGCGAAAGCGCATAGAATCACGACGGCGTTTTGCAGAAATATGTATGCGAAGGTCGAGAGTATGACCTCGCGCCGCGTGCGACCCATCTGCACGCTTAGCTCAAACAGCGCGAGATAGGTTGCGGTGCTGTATATGAGCATGTATGCCCCGCAGCCGACAGGCATGGCAATCGGCAGAAAGACGAAGGTGCTGCCGGAGCGGAAAATGCCGAGGGCGACAAGGTAAATCAGCTCGGTCACTATGAAGAGCCCGGCGGGGAAGTACAGCTTTTTGTAAAAGTCAGAGTCGAGAGCGCAGAATTTAGCCAGCATAACAATCACCTCACAACCGCGCGATTCATGTAGCGCAGCACGATGAATTCGGCCCCGGCGGCGAACAACAGCTCGACGCCTGAGAGTATCCACGGCAGCGAGAACCAGAAAATCCCCTCAAGCGCCGTCATCTGAACCAGCAGCACAGTCACCGCGAGCATCATGTAGACGACGCAGACGGCGACGCTCAGCCACTTTTTCCACATACCCGCGACTGTGCACAGACAGCCGACGAGCTGCGCCGCGAACACTGCGATGACGGTGTGCGGGGCCATGCCGGGGTTGAACATGAAGTCATAGCCGTATTTGGAGAAGGCGTGTTCGCTGATGAACTGCATGGCGTAAATCAGCACCATGCTTGCCGCGACGCCCACGATTATGCTGAGCTGCATGGCGATGAAGTAGTCGCGCCGCCGCGCGCCCATGGAGAGCGCCACATTGAACCACGAGCCGGTGAGCAGCGTGGTGGCAATCAGCGCCATGACGAGGGAGTAGATTGAGAAGCCCTCGAAATAGCTCTGGAAGAACCCGGCGGGGAAGAGAAGATTCAGCAGCGCCGCGGCGGCTCCGAGGGCGAACAGCGAGCCGACGTAGTATTTGAGATAGGTGAAGCACATGTATTTGCACAGGGCTTTCATAGAGCACCTCACATTTCCTCTCCGTGCCCGCACATGGTGACGAACACCTTCTGGAGATTCATGGGCGTTACGTCGACGTCGGCGTCCGGGCGGAAGCCGGGCTTCACGCCGCGCACGGCGTAGACTGTCCTCGCGCCGATGCTGGAGCGGTTGAGCACCTGGAGCCCAGCTGCGGCCTTTTGCACCTCTCGCTCAAGTCCGCTGATGTAGGCAAACTGCGAAATCAGCTCCTCAGTCGGCGCCTTTTCGATGATGCGCCCGCCGTCGAGGAAGATGACCTCCTCAAACGCCCCGGCTGCCTCCTCGATGATGTGCGTGGAGACGACGAAGGTGCGCCCAGTCTCGGCGTAGTCGTCGAGCAGGAGGCGGTAGAAGCGCTCGCGCATCACGACGTCGAGGCCGGAGACCGGCTCGTCGAATATGGTGAGCGGCGCGCGCGAGGCGAGGCCGAGGACTATGGTGACCATGGACATCTGGCCTTTTGAGAGCTTGCAGATCTGCTTGTCGGGGTCGAGATGGAACTCTTCGAGCAGCTTTTCGGCGTATTCGCCGTCCCAGTGCTTATAGAACATGGAGGCGGCCTTGAGATAGAAGCTGATTTTGAATGTGTTCTGCCCGGAGAGGTTGGCGCCGCTCAGCTCGCGCGAGAAGCAGATGTCGTCGAGCGCGCGGCGGTTCTCCCAGACCGGCTCGCCGCCGTAGGTGACGCTGCCGGAGTCAAGCCTGTTTTGAGCGGTGAGCACGCCGAGCAGCGTTGTCTTGCCGGCGCCGTTGCGGCCGAGCAGACCGTAGATTTTGCCGGGCTCGAGGGTCAGATTCAGCCCGGAGAGGACGCAGTTGTCCTTGTATGACTTGTATATGTTTTGAGCGCAGAGGCACTTATCCATTTTCACTCTCTCCTTTCGAGCGTATCATTTCGATGATGTCGTCGCGGCTGAGGCCGAGCGCCGCGCCCTCCTGAAGCAGGGGAGTGACATACTTCTCCGCAAAGGCCTCGCGCCGCTTGGAGCGTATGGCCTCGCCGGCCCCGGCGGCGACGAACATGCCTATGCCGCGCCGCTTGTAGAGTATGCCGTCGGCGACGAGGAGATTTATGCCCTTTGCCGCCGTCGCGGGGTTTATGTTGTAGGCCCTCGCCAGCTCGTTGGTGCTCGGCACCTGCTCGTCCTCGCGGTAGGCGCCGCGGAGTATGTCGTCCTCAAGCATTTGAGCAATCTGCATGTATATCAGAGCCTGATCGCTCAGGTCGAGCTTCATCGTCTCACCTCCGTCTGGTTAAGTGGTTCATTACTTATGTAATTAACCATATCACCTTTGCGGCGATTTGTCAAGCGCTGCGGGAAATTATTTGACAGCGCGGCGGGGCTGTGCCATACTCAGAGCGAAAGGCGGATGTGAAATGACCAAAACCGAGATACTTGATAAGCGGGCGTCGTCGCCGGAGGAGCGGGTGCTGCTGGGGAGGATACTCGACCTCGCCGAGCGCTCATACAGGCGCTCCACGCCGGAGCACAGCCCGTTTCTCAGCCCGGCGGAGCAGGCGGCGGCGGACGACGCGCTGAAAATGTCCGGCGCGTCCGGCTATTGCTTCCGCGGCGGCTATGACGGCGCGGAGCGCGCCGTCTGCCTGTTCCTGCCGGACTGGATGGACGGGGAGAGCGCCGAGCGGGAGGCGCTGTGCGCCGTCGCGGCGGAGCTGCCCCGCGGTGTGGAGCTGGGGCACAGGGACGTGCTCGGCTCGCTGATGGGCCTGGGGCTGAAGCGAGAGACTGTGGGCGACATCGTGGTAGCGGACGGCAGAGCGCAGGTGCTGCTGCTCCGTAGCACACTCGACATAGTGCTCTCACAGTGGGAGAGCATAGGCCGCGCCGGCATAGAGCCGCGCGGGATAGAGCTCGCGGAGCTGAGCGCGATTGCGCCGGAGCTGCGCGCGGTGAGCGCCACAGTGCAGAGCCTGCGGCTCGACAGCGTGCTGGCCGCGGGATTTTCGATACCGCGCAGCCGGGCGTCGGAGCTGATAGCGGCGGGCAGAGCCGCGATAAACCACCGCGAGTGCCGCAGGCAGGACGCCGCCGTCGCCGTCGGCGACACGATAAGCTGCCGGGGACTCGGCAAATGCGTGCTGCGCGAGGTGACCGGCCAGAGCCGCAAGGGCAGGACAGTCGTGAAAATCGACAGATATGTATGATGTAAAAAGGCTCCGCCGCGAGGCGGAGCCTTTTTTCGCCGTTTGTCGCCGCCGGGGCAGTCGGGGCATATCATGGTCAGGGAGGTGATAGCTTGAGCGAGAATCAAAGCAAAGGCCCCGCCGTCATAGACGCGGGGCTGAAATGGGCGCACGGCCTGGCGGAGCGGCAGCGCACGGAGCTGCTGGTGCTGCACCACGCGGCGGGCAACGGCTCGGTTGAGGCGATACACCGCGAGCACCTCGACAGGGGCTGGAGCGGCATAGCCTACCACTACTATGTGAGGAAGGACGGCGCCATATACCGCGGACGCCCCGAGTGGGCGACAGGCGGACACACCCTCGGCGAGAACTGGCGCTCGCTGGGCGTGTGCTTTGAGGGGAACTTTGAAATAGAGGAGATGGACCCCGAGCAGCTGAAAAGCGGCGGGGAGCTGGTCGCGGACATCCGCGCGAGATATCCGGGCATAGAGGTGAAGCGCCACCGCGAGCTGGGCGTGACTGCCTGCCCCGGTGAGAATTTTCCGTTTGACGAGATACTGGAATATGAGGAGGAGCAGCCGGTGGTATATGCAAAGCTGGGCGACGTACCCGAGTACTATCGCCCGACGATACGCAAGCTGATGGAGCAGAAGGCCCTGGTGGGCGTGGTCGACCCCGACCCGAATTCGCTCGACGACAACGTGATAAACGTCGACGAGATCTACTGCCGCGTGATGACCACGCTGGACAGGATGGGGAAGATATAATAATTATAATTTAAAGAGGCAAGCGCGTTTGCGCTCGCCTCTTTAAAGCTCTATGTCGAGGAGATGAATGACCCCAACAGCGCTGATACCACAAAGCGGGCGCATCAACTCCAAAATATAGAAAACAGCAGCCGGACGGGTGAAAAAAACACCAAAAGTTCAGGCGTAGCCCTAGCTTCATTCGCGACTGCTGACGTAAAAAGTGTAGCAGACCTGTTTGAACTTGTCAAGAGATATGGCGCGATTTCAGTCGGCGAAAAGTCCGCACGCATAATTCAGGTGCCGCGCCGGCCCGGACAAGATTGGACGGACGCAGCGCGCGACGAAACCGGAGAAGAGTTTTGCCGCAATAT
>CALWXY010000063.1 GCA_944385595.1 uncultured Oscillospiraceae bacterium | reverse complement strand
TTGTCCGCGACCTGGCCGAGCGCGCGCCTCAGGCCGAGCGGCGGCGCGAGCTTGAGCAGTTTGTTCTGCTGCTGCGCGCCATGCGCGGCGACGAGAGAGAGCTGCCGAATCAGCTCTCCGAGGATGAGCTGGCGCGGCTCGCCGGGCGCGAGCTTGGCTCCGTCCCCATGCCGCAGCCTGTGGAAATCACGGCGGACGACCGCCGCGCCCACGCTCTGCTCGAGCGGCGCAGCGGCAGGCACGTCCGCTCGCTCTGGGAGGCCATGGCGCTCTACGCCGCGGCGCTGCGCTCCGGGATGGCGCCAATACCCACACTTGGACAGTACGCCTCCGCCGTCTGCGGCAGGCAGGCGGTGCACAGAGCCGCGGCCTCCGGCCTGCTCACCGCCGGTCAGGAGCGGGCGCGGCTGCGCGCGGCGGCCATGGTAAGCGCGGCTCTGCTGGCCTCGCCCGGCTGCGCGGCCCTGAATCTGCTGTTCTCCGGCAGTATCGCCGCCGCGGCCTCGGCCTGCCGCCGCGCAGTCGACGAGGCGGCGGCCCTCACCGCGCGCTTCAACCGCGAGGCCGCCGCCATGCTCGAGGCGCTGGATGTGCGCATAAAGCCGCTGGTTCTCAGTCTAAAACGCCGCGAGGCCGCCGCCGAGCCCGCCCCTGTTGAGCGCACGGCGCTGGAGAGCGCCGCCGAGGCGGAGACGGAGCCGGAGCGCAACCGCCAGCGCGGCGACTGACGCATATGGAAAGGAGAAACGCTGTGGAAATGTATCTCATATCCGCCGGAGACGGCGGGGGTCGCAGAACCTCCACCGGCTGGAGCTCCACGCGCAGGCTGCTCTGGGTCAGCGCCGAGCGCGACGCGAGCGGCGCGCCGCTCGTCACGCGCAGCCCCAGGCCGCGCAGGAAGAGCTGGCCGCTAAAGCGCGGCTTCCGCGCGGCCGGCCGCAAATACAGGCAGCTCAGCGATTTGCAGACCGCGGAGACGGACGCCGACTTCATATACCGCGACTGCTACGGGCGCGAGGTTCTGCTCGTGCTCGAGCGCTTCCCGTGCTTCGATTCTTTCGACGCCCTCTACGAGGACCGCTTTGAGCGCTGGTATTTAATATGTGAAAACGGGGTGCTCACTCAAGTGAAATACACCGACGAGACAAACTACATCGAGGTCTGCGAGGATGTCGCCGAGCTGGAATACAGCGTGTGGCGGGAGCTGCGCCGCCTCGGCTGGCACATGCTGAGAGACGATGGCTGACATTCTCGCGCGCGAGCTGGCCGCCATTGAGCGGCGCGAGGCAGCGCTTGAGCGCCGCGCCGCCCGAAACGCGCGGGGCTGGCAGTCCGCTCTGGAGCGACGCATCCCGCAAAAGGCCGCCGACGGCGTCCGCGCCGCGTTTGCGAAGGCCTTTGCGCTGCTGTTCGAGCGCGGCTCCGGCTGGATAGAGCGCGGCTGCCATCCCGACGAGCTAATGGCGCTCTACTCCGCGCGCGACAGCGCCGTGGATGCGCGCGGCGGCAGGGCGCAGCTGCGCCGTCTCTGCTCCGGCGCGCGCCGCGCAAACGCCGCGAACACCGCCCTCACAGCGCTCGAGGGTCTGGCCCTCGGCGCGCTGGGCATTGGCCTGCCGGACATCATTATTTTTCTCGGAATGCTGCTGCGCGGCATATACACCACCGCCATGAGCTACGGCTTTGACTGCTCATCCCCGGCGGAGCGGCTGCTGGCGCTCAAGATTATGCGCTGCTCCGTCACCGGCGGCGAGGAGCGCCGCAGTCTCAGCCGCGAGATTGACTCCATGCTGCTCTCGCCCCGCGAGCCGGACGAAACGGAGCTGAGAGCGCAGATTGAGATGACGGCCCCCGCCTTTGCGTCGGAGCTGCTGGCCATCAAATTTCTACAAGGGCTGCCGATAATCGGAGTCATAGGCGGCGCGGCGAACCCGCTGTACTACCGCCGGGTGACGGCCTGCGCCGAGCTGAAATACAAAAAGCGCTACCTCATGGGGAAAATTAAAAGCCGTCCCGGTAATGCCGGGACGGCTCGTAAGAAGCTCAAATAGTAAAATAGCTGTTCATATCCGTAAAGCGCTGCAGCACCAGCGCCTCCGGCCTCAGCTCAAGCTCTAGCTCAACAGGCCCGAGCGCTGAGCGCAGGCGCGAGAGCGCCGCTTCGCCGTACTCGCCGGGGCGGAAATAGCCCAGCGTTATGTGCGGCGTCAGCGCATAGCCCAGCGGCACGACGGCCTCAAGCGCGGAGTACAGCTCCGGCAGACGCCGACAGCCGTAGTCGTCCGCAGGCGCGAGGCCGAGGACTATGCTGGTGTTCACCATGTTGAAGGTCCAGGTCGCGCGCATGGCTATAGGCTCGAAATTGCCGAAGCTCCCGACGATTTCACCGGCTTTCGCCTCCGCCTCGGCCATGGATGCGGCTATGGCAGCCTCGGCCGGGCCGTTTATCAGGTCGTGCCGCGGCCTGTGGAAGGTGGTCGCGTCCAGAGGAGCGGGAAACAACTCGTGCGCGGTGGCAAA
>CALWXY010000062.1 GCA_944385595.1 uncultured Oscillospiraceae bacterium | reverse complement strand
CTACCACGACGGGCTGATGGAGGCCGTCAGCGTCGAGCAGACCGCCGTGTTCGACGCCGCAGTCAAATTCGCGCGCATCGAGGGCATACTGCCCGCGCCCGAGTCCAGCCACGCCATCAAGGTCGCAATGGACGAGGCCATACGCTGCCGCGAGACCGGCGAGGAGAAGACCATCCTCTTCGGACTCACCGGCACCGGCTACTTCGACATGGTCGCCTACCAGCGCTTCAACGACGGCCAGATGACCGACTACATCCCCAGCGACGCGGAGCTTCAGGCCAGCTTCGACCAGCTCCCCAAGGTGGACTGAAAATACACAACAGAGACGGGCGAACCGCTGCCGGTTCGCCCGTTTTTCGTTAAAATGCTGAAAAAGGCAGTAATTCTGAAAATGATGGTGCAATTTTTTAACAAGCGGAGTATAATGGCCGCGAGGTGAGAGCCGTGCTCGAGGCAAAAGACATCTTTAAAGCATACCGGGGCGCCGCCGTGCTCAAAGGCGCGTCCGCCGTCCTCGAGCCGGGAATCTGCCTCGGCCTCGCGGGGAAAAACGGCTCCGGCAAGTCGACGCTCATAAAAATCATCGCCCAGCAGCTCAAGGCCGACTCCGGCAAGGTGCTGCTCGACGGGCGCAGCGTAGTAGGTGACAGGTGCTTTCTCACGATAAAGCTCGGCTACATCCCGCAGAGCGACGCCCTCGCCGATTTCCTTACGGTAAGTCGGCAGCTGGAGCTGTGGCGCGCCGCCGTCGGCGCCGCGCTGCCGGAGGCCGACGGGCTGCTCGGCCTCTCAGAGCTGATGCCGCGGCGCATATCCGAGCTATCCGGCGGGCAGCGCAAGCGGGTGAGCATCGCCCTCGCCATACAGTCGAAGCCCGACTACCTCGTCGCCGACGAGGCCTTCGCCTCGCTCGACGCCGAGTTCCGCGAGAGCTTCGCAGACTGGCTGCGCCGCCGCCTCGCCGAGGGCATGGCCGTGCTCTGGTGCACGCACGACGCCGCCGAGCTGCACGCGCTGTGCCGCTCCGTCGCCCTCATCGACGCCGGGCGCACCCGCGCGGTCTCCGCCGGGGAGGCCGCGGAATTCCTGTCAGACTCCCGAAAGGGATAAAATATGAAAAATTTGGAGGAAACTGTCATGTCAAAAGCAAAAACCATGCGCAGGCTCCTGGCTCTCGCCATGGCGCTTGCGATGCTGCTCGCCTTCGCGGGGTGCAGCAAGGAGGTAGACCCCAAGACCGCCGTCAAGGACGCGGCCATAGCCACCGCCGAGGCCTTCGGCGATGTGAACAAAGAGCTCGGCTTCGACGCCGTCTCCGAGCTGGCCGCCGGCAAGTACGGAGAGACCATGGGCCTCTACCTCAAGGACGCCAACGTCGGCACCGACATCAGCGGCTTCTACGGCAGCGGCTTCACGCTCGACGGCGCGGCCGACATCGCCGGACGCCAGGTCACAGCCAACATCGGCGTCCAGATAGCCGACTATCAGCTCGCAATCATGGGCGTCTTCCTGGACGACAGCCTGCTCGGTCTGAGCAGTCCCGAGCTGCTCGGCGACACCGTGTACGCCATAGACACCGAGACCATGGCCGAGGACTTCCCCGAAGCCGGACTTGAGGCGCTCAACGGCTACAACATCTTTGACCTCGTTGAGCAGTATGTCGGAGCCGACGGCAAGTTCTCCCTCTCCGATGAGACCATGGCCGCCCTCACCACCGCGTACAACACCATGGCCGACGCCTCCGAGTGGGCCGCCGGCGACAAGACCAGCCTCACCAGCGGAAGCGACACGCTGGAATGCGAGACCTACACCGCAAACGTCCCCGCCGAGGCGATGATTGCCTTTATCTCCGACGTCACCGAGGCCACACTGAACGACAACTACATAGCCACCATCATGCAGGCCAATGTCGCCGCCATGCCCGACAGCTACGACAGCTATGAGAGCTTCGTCGCCGACACCATCGCCACCCTCGAGGAGCAGCTCGCCGCCTCCATCACCGAGGCCGCGAACCTCACCTTCTATGTGTCCGACGGCCTGCTCCGCGGCGTCGAGGGCTTTGTGGTCGTCGCCGGTGTCAACACCGACATCGCCATCTACACCGGCTGCGGCAAGAATGTGGCCGACAGATTTGAGCTCAGCGTCACCGCCTCCGACGGCGGCGGCGAGCTCGGCCATGTGAAGCTCGTCTCCGAGGGCAACCACGTCCCCGCCGACGGCAAGTTCACCGACAGCACCGTCATCGACATAAACGGCCAGGGCGAGCTCGCCTGGGAGACCTCTTACGAGGTCGGCGGCGCCTACTCCGTCACCGGCTACCTCGAGGTTCAGGGCGTGACCGCCGACTTCTCGTCCAGCGGCACCCTCGCCGCGAGTGAGGACGGCATGGACATGGTCATAGACGACCTCACCGTCTCCGCCATGGGCTTCTCCGTCAGCCTCGACGGCATGTACAAGATCTTCCCCGTCGACTCCGTTGAGATCGACAGCTCCGACGTCGTCTATATGAAAGACCTCACCGATGAGGACATCGTTGCAATCGAGCAGACCCTCAACAACAACGCCATGAGGATCGCCATGGAGCTTATGCAGGAAGTGCCCGCGCTCGCGGCGCGCATGATGGGCTGACATGCGTCTCGCGGCGCAGCTTGTAAAACTTAATTGCGCCCGGCTTGGACGGCGGCTGCTGCTGCTTGCGGCGACAGCCGCCGCCTTTGGTATGCTCGCGCTTCCGCTCGGCGCGGGCATGGAGAGCCTGCTCGAGCGCGAGGGCGTCGAGCCGCTCGTCATTGCCGTCTGCGGCGAGGATGCGCAGCTGCTCACGGGCGTGGCCTCCAACATGGCGGATATCTCGGAGTATTGCAGCTTTATCGAGCTGGAGCAGACTGAGGCCATGTCCGCGCTGGAAAACGGCTCCGTCACCGCCGTGCTGGCGCTGCCGGACGACTTCGTCGGCGGCATACTCAGCGGCAAAAACGAGCCGGCCTTGCTCTACACCGACCCCGCCCGCCCGCTGGAGGGCATGCTCATACTCTACGCCGGTCAGTGCGCGGCGGACATGCTCTCCGCCGCCCAGGGCGGCATCTACGCCGTGCTGGACGAGCTGGCAAATCAAGGCATCGAGCGCGAGAACGCCGTCATGGAGATAAATCTCGAGTACATCAAATTCACCCTCTCCCGCTCTGGCATGTACGCCGAGGAGCGCCTCAGCGCGACGGGCGCGCTGCCCATAGCTCAGCACTACGCGCTGACGCTCATGTGCTGGCTGCTGCTGATGTCCGCCGCCGTCTACCATCCGGTGCTCAGACCGGGGCAGGGCGAGTGGAGAGCGCGGCTCGTCTCCGCCGGGTGCTCCGGCGCACAGTGGGCGCTCGGCGCTATGCTGCCGGTGCTCTTGTGCTGCTGCGCGCTCGCGGCGGCGCTGGGCTGCGCCTTCGGCGGGGGAGTGAGCTTCGGGGCGATGGCCTGCGGCGTCTTTGCCTGCGGCTTTGCCTCGCTGCTCGGCTCCGTCTGCCGCGGCGAGAGCGCCATGGCCGCTCTCTGCTTCGCGCTCAGCCTCGCGCTGGTGTTTGTCTCCGGCGGAATCATCCCGCCGGCGCTGATGCCTAAGGCGTTTGCCGCACTTGTGAGCGACTCGCCGCTTGCGCTGATGCGCCTCGCGCTGCTGGGGCAGGGGGGAGCGGAGGTGGCTGCTTTGGGCGCCGCGCTCTGCGCCGCCGCCGCTGTGCTCTGCGCGCGCGGCTTCGTGAGGGAGGCGAGGGGATGAGATTTTTCCTGAGCATGGCGCTGTGCGAGCTGTGCGCCGTGTTCCGCTCGAAAAAAACGCTGCTTTTCCTCTGCGCTCTGCCTGTTTGCCTCGCGCTCGCGGCTGCCGCCGCGCCGGAGAATCTGCTCCAGCCCGCCGTGCCGGTGGGCATATGCGTGCCGGAGGGCAGCGAGCGGGGCGGGGAGCTGCTTGAGCTGCTGCGCGAGAATGCCGGGGTCATCGAATTCATACCCGCCGACGAGGACACGCTGCGCCGCAGCGTCGCCTCCGGCCAGTGGGAGTGCGGCTATATTCTGCGCGACGACTTCGACGAGCGCTGCGCCGCGCGGCGCTACAGCCGCCTCTTCACGCTCGTCATCAGCGACGGCAGCTCGGTGCACGGCCTCGTGAGCGAGGCCGTGTCCTCCGCCATGCTGGTGCTCGCCGCGCCGGACATAGGCTCCGACTATCTCGAGAGCGCCGGGGCCGTGCCGCCCGACGGCGGCTGGACGCTCGACGACTGGGAGCGGCTTGAGATAGTCCCCGCCTCCGGGAGCGGAAGCGTCCCCGCCGGGACGGGCGATGTGCTCGCCTCCTCGCTGCTGCGCTCAGCCGCCGCCGTGATGCTCACGGTGATTGCCGCCGCATTTGGCGACGCGCTCGCGATTCGCCGCCGCTCGCCCCAGTGGCGCGCGCTCGCGGCTCTGCGCGGCGAGACGGCGCTGATGCTGCCGGTGCTCGCCGTGCGCTTCGCGCTGCTGTTCGCGATTGCGGAGCTGTCGCTGCTCGCGCTCGGCGAGGGCTCGCGCCCGGGGCTGCTCGCGGCGCTCTGCCTCGCGCTCGCGGGGCTGTGCGATTTGCTGACCAATCTGCCGGGCGGCTGGAGCGCCGCCGCGCTGCCGTTTCTGCCGGCGGCCATGCTGATTCTCTGCCCCGTGCTCTTCGACGTCGCCGCCATCATGCCGTCTCTCGCGCCGGTGAGCGACATTCTTGCCGCGACGCACTATCTGCGCGGCGAGCTTTCTCCGCTGCTTATGCAGGCCGCGGTGTTCTTCTTCGCCGCGGCGGCGCTGAGGCGCTTAAACAAAATTTAATCTTTGCCCTCCTTGTTTCTTAATCGCGCTTCGGGCTACACTTGTCCTGCAAGCACAAGAACGGGAGGGATTTTTTATGGCAACGACGGAGCTGCTCAAATTCGCGGGACAGGCTCTCGGACTGCTGTTTCTTTTCTTTTACGCCTATCAGTTCGCCTACGCGGTGGTGCCGTTTCTCGTGAGGCCGCGCGCCCCGCAGGGCGGCGGTGGCCGCAGGCGCTACGCCGTGCTCATAGCCGCGCGCAACGAGGAGGCCGTGCTGCCGAGGCTCATCGAGAGCATCGCGGCGCAGGACTATCCGGCGGAGCTGGTGCAGACCTTCGTCGTCGCCGACAACTGCACCGACGACACCGCTTCTGCCGCGCGCAGGGCGGGCGCCGAGGTGTTCGAGCGCTTCGACTCCGCGCGCGTCGGCAAGGGCTACGCCCTCGCCTGGCTGCTCTCGCACATCCACGAGCGCTACGGCAAGAGCTTCGACGGCTACTTCGTCTTCGACGCGGACAATCTGCTCAGCCCGAACTTCATCAGCGAGATGAACAGGGTGTTCTCGCCGGAGTATCAGATAGTCACCGGCTGCCGCAACTCCAAAAACTACGGTGACAGCTGGGTCTCCGCCGGAAACGCCCTGAGATTCCTCTACGACTCCGAGTATCTCAACCGCCCGCGCATGCTGCTCGGCACTCAGTGCTCCGTCGGCGGGACGGGCTTCCTCGTCGGACGCGAGGCGCTCATGCGCGCCGGGGGCTGGCGCTTCTTCCTCATCAGCGAGGACACCGAGTTCACCGTGAGCAGCGTGCTCGCGGGCGAGAACATAGGCTACTGCCACAGCGCGGTCTTCTACGACGAGCAGCCGGTCTCCTTCGCGCAGTCCTGGCGGCAGAGACGCCGCTGGGTGCGCGGCTACATGCAGGTCTTCTCCCGCTACGGCGCGAGGGCCGCGAACGGCTTTAAGCGCGGCGACTTCGCCTGCTACGACCTCTGCATGTCGAACTTCCCGGCCATGGCGCTCTCGCTCATGGGCTGCGCCGTCTACGCGCTGGGGCTGCTCGCCTGTCTCGCGCTCGGCGCGCCGCTAAAGCCGCTGCTCATCATGTGGCTCGGCTCCTTCGCCGGAAGCTACTTCGGCACTCTGGCCGTCGCCGCGTTCATCACCCTCTCCAAGTGGAGGATGATCCACGCCCCCGCGGCCAAGAAGCTGATTTACATATTCACCTTCCCCATCTTCATGCTCACCTATGTGCCCATCTCCGCCGCCGCCATGTTCGGCGACGAGGGCTGGAAGCCCATACGGCACACCGCCGCCGTCTCGGTCAGCGAGGTCGTCGGCGCATGAGCGCAAAAGCCGCAGGTATCCGTTTTTCGGTACTTGCGGCTTTTGTCTGCGCGGATTATAATGGTGCTGTATGTGATATTCCGAAAGGAGATGCATTATGAAAGTTATAATTGTCGGCGGCGTCGCCGGAGGCGCAACCGCCGCTGCCAGACTCCGCAGAATCAACGAGAGCGCCGAGATCATAGTCTTTGAGCGCGGCGGCTTCGTGTCCTACGCCAACTGCGGCCTGCCGTACTACATAGGCGGCGATATCACCGAGAAGAGCGCGCTCACGCTCCAGAGCCCCGCGAGCTTCAAGGCCCGCTTCAATGTCGACGTCCGCGTCCACAGCGAGGTCACCGCTATCGACACCGCGAACAAGACCGTTGCCGTCCGCGAGACGGAGACCGGGCGCGAGTACACCGAGAGCTACGACAAGCTCCTGCTCTCGCCCGGCGCGAAGCCCACTGTGCCGGATGTGCCGGGCATAGACGGCGAGCGGATTTTCACGCTCCGCTCCGTAGAGGACACCTACAAAATCAAGGATTTCATAGCAGAGACGGGCGCGAAAAAGGCCGTCATCATAGGCGGCGGCTTCATCGGCCTCGAGATGGCAGAGTGCCTCACCGAGGCGGGACTGGCCGTCACGCTCCTGCAGCGCAGCGAGCACGTCATGCCGAACCTCGACTTCGACATGGCGAGCTTCGTCCACGGCTACATGCGCTACAAGGGCATAAATCTCCTGCGCAACACCCCTGTCGAGCGCTACGAGGCCATAGAAAACGGCGTCCGCGTCGTCACCAAAAACGGCGACAGCATAGACACCGACCTCGTCCTGCTCGCCATAGGCGTCACGCCCGACACCGCCCTCGCCGCGAAAGCGGGCATAAAGCTCGCCTCCAAGGGCGCCATCGCCGTGAACGACCGCATGGAGACCTCCGCACCGGACGTCTACGCCGCGGGCGACGCTGTCGAGATAGTGAACCCCATCACCGGCGCGCCCGCCGTCATCCCCCTCGCGGGCCCGGCGAACAAGCAGGGCCGCATTGCCGCCGACAACATGAACGGCGGCGACAGCCGCTACAAAGGCACCATAGGCGCGGCTGTGATGAAGCTGTTTGACATGACCGTCGCCCACGTCGGCCTCAGTGAGAAAACCGCCAAGGCCGCGCAGCTCGACTACGACTACGCCGTGACCTACTCGCCGAACCACGCGACCTACTACCCCGGCGCGACCAACATGACGCTCAAGCTCATTTTCGAGCGCGGCAGCGGGAAGGTGCTCGGCGCGCAGATAGTGGGCTTCGACGGCGTCGACAAGCGCATCGACACGATAGCCGAGGCCATAAGGCTCGGCCTCACGGCCATAGACCTCACCGAGCTTGAGTTTGCCTATGCGCCGCCCTTCTCCTCGGCGAAGGACCCGGTCAACATGGTGGGCTATGTCGCCGAGAACGTGCTCACAGGCCGCGTGAAGCAGTACCACTGGGATGAGGAGGCCGCGCTCGACCGCGAAAAGGTGCAGATAGTCGACGTGCGCACCCCGCGCGAGTTCTCGCGCGGCGCTATCCCCGGCGCTGTGAACATCCCCGTCGACAACATGCGTGAGCGTATGGGCGAGCTGGACAAGGCGAAGCCCGTGTATCTCAACTGCCAGGTCGGCCTGCGCAGCTACATCGCCTGCTGCATACTCGCGCAGCACGGCTTCGACTGCTACAATCTCGCGGGCGGCTACCGCTACTGGGAGTCCGCCGCGACGGAGAGCTCCTTTAAGATTGCGCCGTGCCATCCCTGTGGCATCGAAATAGGGAAATGATTAGGAAAATGTCGGCCGCGGATGCAGATGCCGTGGCCCACATCTGGCTGAATGAGAACCTGCGCGCACACGAGTTTATACAAGAGAGCTATTGGCTTGATAATTTCATACCGGTGAGAGCGGCTCTGGAGCGGGCCGAGGTATATGTGTTCGAGCTTGGCGGCGGTGAGATTGGCGGATTTATTGGCCTGACCGGCAACTATGTCGCAGGTATATTTGTCCGTGAGGACCGTCAGGGCAGGGGAGAAGGCAGAGACCTTTTGACTTATGTCAAAAACCTCAGAGACCATCTGGAGCTCAGTGTATATGCCAAAAACATCCGCGCCATGCGTTTCTACGAGCGAGAGGGCTTTAGAGTTGTAGACGGCGCCACTGATGAGAACACCGGCGAATTTGAATATCTCTTAGCTTGGGATAAATAAAAGACCTCCCGTATCCAGCGGATACGGGAGGTCTTTTATTTTAGTTGAGGAAGTCGCGCAGCTTTTTCGAGCGGGAGGGGTGGCGGAGCTTGCGCAGCGCCTTCGCCTCTATCTGGCGGATACGCTCGCGGGTGACGTTGAACTCCTTGCCGACTTCCTCGAGCGTGCGGGTGCGGCCGTCCTCGATGCCGAAGCGCAGGCGCAGCACCTTCTCCTCACGCGGGGTGAGAGTGCTCAGAACGCTCATCAGCTGCTCCTTGAGCAGCGTGAAGCTCGCGGCCTCGGCTGGCTCGGAGGCGTCCTCGTCGGGGATGAAGTCGCCGAGGTGGCTGTCCTCCTCCTCGCCTATAGGCGTCTCGAGGGAGACAGGCTCCTGCGCGATTTTCAGTATGTCCCTGACCTTGTCGGGCTGCATACCCATGACCTTGGCTATGTCCTCGGCGCTGGGGTCGTGCCCCAGCTCCTGAAGCAGCTGGCGGGAGACGCGGATGACCTTGTTTATGGTCTCGACCATGTGCACCGGTATGCGTATGGTTCTCGCCTGGTCGGCTATCGCGCGGGTGATGGCCTGGCGTATCCACCAGGTCGCGTAGGTCGAGAACTTGTAGCCCTTGGTGTAGTCGAACTTCTCGACGGCCTTGATGAGGCCGAGGTTGCCCTCCTGGATGAGGTCGAGAAACAGCATGCCGCGGCCGACATAGCGCTTCGCTATCGAGACGACAAGGCGCAGATTGGCCTCCGCCATGCGCTGCTTGGCCTCCTCGTCGCCGTCGGCCATGCGCTTGGCGAGCTCCAGCTCCTCGTCCGGCGAGAGCAGCGGCACCTTGCCTATCTCCTTGAGGTACATGCGCACGGGGTCGTCCGTCGAGAAGCTCTCGACCATGGCCTCGGTGTCGACTATCTCCTCCTCGGTGACCTCCTCAATCTCCTCAAGCTCCTCGAGGGCGGGGAGGGCCTCCTCGTCTATGGGCGGCAGATAGTCGTCTCCCACGGTGTCTATGCCGAGGTTTTCGAGCGTGTCGTAGAACTTGTCAATCTGCTCCTGCTCGAGGTTCATGTCCTCAAGGACTTCCATCAGCTCCTTGGAGGTGAGCTTGCCGTTTTTCTTGCCCTTTTCAATCAGCTCGTTGAGGCGCTCCTCGTTGGTCTTCTGCGGGACCTCCGCGGCGGCCTCGGCCTGCTTCGCGCCCTTGCGGCGCTTGCTGCGGGCGGGCTTGTCGCCGGCCTGCTCAAGTATCTGGTCGGCCATGTCCTTCAGCTCCTTGCTGCTCAGCTGGACATCCTCGGGAATCTCATGCTTGTTATTTGACATATCTAACCACCATACCCTTTTTTCTGCCTGTATTTTGCGGCCATGGCGCGCAGATCGTCCTGCGGCGCGGCCTTGGAGCGTTCGCTTTTTATGACCTCTATGTAATCCGCCAGAGCTTTGGCGCGGCTGCCCTGGGTCATCTCGGGCGAGCCTATGATCTCGGTGAGGCAGCTCATCTCGTCCTGACTGAGCTGACCCGCCAGCAGCGGCGGCGACAGCTCGCCGCCCGAGCGCAGCTGACTGAGCAGAGCCGCGTATATGCGCCCCAGCTCCGGCGACGAGAAGTCCTCCGGCGGCACGGGGTCGCGCTCGCGGAACAGCTCCGGGTCCTGGAACAGCAGGGCGATGACGCCCTCTTCCGCTTTTGCGCTGCGGACGTTTTCGTAGCGCACGCTGCGCTCGCGGCGCTGCAGGTTCCGCACCGGACTCAGTTCCTCGCGCTCGTACTGCTTTTTCTCGCGGCTGAGGCGAGATTTTCGCAGCCGCGCGACCTCGTCCTCGACGACCTGCGCGGGGACGCGCGCCGTCTCGGCGAGGCGCATGGAGTACACCTCGCGCTCGAGCTGATTCGGCAGCGAGGCGAGAAGCCCCGCCGCCTCCTTGAGGAAGGCGACGCGCTGCTCGTCGTTTTTCAAGTCGTATTTCGCCTGTATCGCCCGCAGGCGGTACTCGACGTGGTTCTCGCTGCTCTCGAGCAGCGAGCGGAACACCTCCGCGCCGTTTTTGCGTATGAATTCGTCCGGGTCCTTGGCGCCCTCCATATGCAGTATGCGCACCTTGATGTCGAGCTTCTCAAGTATGCCTATGGCGCGCTGCGAGGCCTTCTGCCCCGCGCCGTCGCTGTCGTAGGCGATGACGACCTCGCCGGTATAGCGCGAGATCAGCCGCGCCTGCTCCGGCGTGAGCGAGGTGCCGAGCGAGGCGACCGCCGAGTCGAAGCCCGCCTGGTGCATCATCAGCACGTCGACGTTGCCCTCGGCGAGGATGAAGTAGGGCGCCTTGGTCTTTTTCGCGAGGTTTATCGCAAACAGGTTGCGGCTTTTGTTGAAAACCATCGTCTCCGGGCTGTTCATGTATTTCGGCTCGCCGTCGCCCAATATCCTGCCCGAAAATCCTATGACGTTGCCCCTTATATCAATGACTGGGAACATAAGGCGGTTGCGGAAGGTGTCGTAAAAGCTGCCCTCTTTTTTGCCGACGCGAATCAGCCCCGCGTCGAACATCTCCTGGCGCGTGTAGCCCAGCGCCGTCATGGCCTTGAGCAGCGCGTCCCAGCTGTCGGGCGCGAAGCCGAGGCCGAATGTCCTCACCATTTTCGGCGCTATGCCGCGGCGGTTTACATAATCCTGAGCCGGAGCGCCGGACGGGTCGGTGAGGCGGCTGTGGAAAAAGCGGGCGGCGTCCTTATTGAGCGCGAGCATCCGCTCCCTTTTGCGGGACTCGGTGTCGCCCCGCTCGTCCGGCACCTCCATGCCGACGCGCTTGGCCAGAAACTCCACCGCCTCGCGGAAGCTCAGACCCTCGATTTCCATTATGAAGTTTATGACGCCTCCGCCCTTGCCGCAGCCGAAGCAGTGGTAGATCTGCTTCTCCGGCGAGACGGAGAACGACGGCGTCTTCTCGCTGTGGAAGGGGCACAATCCGAACAGATTCGCCCCGCTCCGCTTTGTGAGCCGCACATAGCCCGACACGACATCGGCTATATCGCAGCGCTCTGTCAGCTCTCTGAGGAAGCTCTCGGGTATGGCCAGCTTTTTCGCCCCCTGTCAGTATACCATCCACGCAGCGGGAATGAATATCTCGCTGTATTTGCGTATTGCGTATTTATCAGTCATGCCTGAGACATAGTCGCACACCGCGCGAGGCAGCCCCTCGCGCTCTGCTATCGCCGCGTACTCCGGCGGGAGCTTCTCGGGGTGGTTGACATAATATTCCCAGATTCCCGATATTATATTCGAGACCTTGCTCTCCTCGGCCTTTGCCGTCGAATTCATGTAGACGTTTTTGTACATGAAGTCGTGAAAAACGTCGACAGCCTCGGACATCTCCGGCGACATTTTGAGCTCGCCGCCGGTGCTGTTGGCGATGAGGTCGCTGATTATGGAGTTTATTCTCTCGCTGTGGCGGCGGCCTATGCGCCGGAGGACGACATCGGGCAGATTTTCCGTTGTGAGCAGACCCGCTCTGATCGCGTCGTCCACGTCGTGATTTATGTAGGCGATTTTGTCCGCAAGGCGCACGGATATGGCCTCAAGCGTGTCGTTCGGCGCGCCGTGGGTGTGGTGGAGTATGCCCATGCGCGTCTCATAGCAGAGGTTGAGGCCGCGCCCCTCCTTTTCGATGAGGTCGACGACGCGCAGGCTCTGCTCGTAGTGGTGGAAGCCGGGCGGGTAGATCTCCCTTATCGCGCGCTCGCCCGCGTGGCCGAACGGCGTGTGGCCGAGGTCGTGCCCGAGGGCGATGGCCTCGGTGAGGTCCTCGTTCAGGCGCAGCGCCCTTGTGATGGTGCGCGCTATGCGCGAGACCTCGAGCGTGTGTGTGAGGCGGGTGCGGTAGTGGTCGCCCTCCGGCTGGAGGAAGACCTGCGTCTTGTGTTTGAGGCGCCGGAAGGCCTTGCAGTGCGTGATTTTGTCGATATCGCGCTGAAAGCAGGTGCGGATCTCGCAGACTCTGTCCGGCTTCTCGCGCCCCCGGCTGTTTCTGGCGAGCTGGCCGTAGGGGCCTATCATAAGCTCCTCGAGCTGCTCGCGGACTTCTCGTGGACAGGGCATGGCTGACACCTCCCGCGGAATAAAAGTCTCTGTTATTCTTATACGCGATGCGGACTGATTTTCCCTCCTTTTTTTCTAAAAAAAGCTCATTTTTATTTCAAAATTGCGATTTTAGGCAAAAAACAAACCCGCAGGCCGCGAGAATGTATGCAGTCTGCGGGTCTTGCTTTTGGCGTTCGGGCTAGCCCACAATCACATCGGAGTTGGAGACCGGGGGAGCGCTCACGTCCGGGCTGGGGGAGCTCTCCGGCGCGGTGCTGGGCGAGGGGCTCGGCGACGGGCTGGGGGAGGGGCTCTCCTCCTCTTCTTCCTCTTCCTCTTCTTCCTCGAGGTCGCCGAAGATGTTGGTCGGCGCGCCTATGACGGGAGTGGGGAAGGCGACGTACTCAAGATCCTCGTGTATCGGGCCCATGATGGATTTCCAAATCTGCGCCGCGGGGTTAGACGAGAAGCGCATGGCCTCCGGCATATCGTAGCCCGTCCAGACGGTGGCGACGTAGTACGGCGTGTAGCCGACGAAGTAGCGGTCGCAGTCGGCGCTGGTGGTACCGGTCTTGCCGGCCACCGGCATGAAGCCGAGGTAGGCGGCGGAGCCGGTGCCGTAGGTGACGGCGTCCTCAAGCACGTCGGTGATGTTGGCGGCGGTGTTCTCCTTGAACACGGTCACCGTCTCGGGGTTATTCTCGAGCACGACGTTGCCCTGCGCGTCGAGCACGCGGGAGTAGGTGCGGCCGTAGGTCATTATGCCCTTGTTGGCGAAGGCCGTGTAGGCCTGCGCCATATTCCGCACCGTCGTGCCCTCGGAGAGCTGGCCGAGGGCCAGCGGGGCGTAGTTGAGGTCGCTCTCGACGAGGTCGAAGCCCATTTTCATCAGGTAGTCCCACGAGGTCTGCAGCGAGAGCTTATCGAGCGTCTGCGCCGCGACGGTGTTGAGCGACGAGATGATGCCCTGGCGGATGGTGGTGATGCCGCGGTTGCCGCCGCCGGAGTTGCGCGGGTACCAGGTGGTGCCGCTGAGCTTTATGTCGGCGGCGTCGTTCACCTGGGTGTACTGCGTGACGAGGCCGACGTCGAATGCCGGGCCGTACACGGCCAGCGGCTTGAACGAGGATCCGGGCGGGCGCTTGGAGTCGACGCGGTTCAGCTCGAAGTTGGCCTTCTTCTCGCCGGTGCCGCCGGAGAGCGCCTTGATCTCGCCGGTGTACTGATCCATGATGACTATTGCCGACTGGAACTGCTGCTCGGACGGCGCCCAGGATTTCGGCAGGTTATCCATGTTCTCATATATGGTGTCGACCTGATTCTGTATGTCCATGTCGATGCAGGTGTAGATCTGGTAGCCGCCGGAGTAGAGCAGCTGGCGGGCGGTGGAGAGGTTTATGCCCTTCTGCTCCATGAGGTCGGTGAGCACGTCGTTTATGACGGTCTCGACGTAGTAGCTGTAGATCTCCTGGGTGTAGCTCTCGGTGACGCTGCGGACGAAGGTGAGCTCCTCCGCGACGGCCTGCTCATACTCCTCGTGGGAGATATAGCCCTGGTCGTACATCTCCCAGAGTATGGTCTCCTGGCGCTCCTTGTTGGCCTCGACGTCGGCGTAGGGGCTGTAGCGCGAGGGGTTATTCGTGATGCCTATGAGGCTCGCGCACTCGGCGAGGCTCAGCTCGCTGACGTGCTTGCCGAAGTAGGTCTCCGACGCGGCCTCGACGCCGTAGCAGCCGCTGCCGAGGTAGATGAAGTTGAGGTACCAGAGCATGATATCGTCCTTGGAGTAGTTTTTCTCCAGTTCGAGCGCTCTGAATATCTCCAGCAGCTTGCGCTGGACTGTGATATCGTCCTCCTGCGTGATGTTTTTAATCAGCTGCTGGGTGATGGTGGAGCCGCCGAAGTCGCTCCTCATGCCGAGGAACATGTTGGCGAAGGCGCCGACGGTGCGGAACCAGTCGACTCCCTTGTGCTTGTAGAAGCGCTGATCCTCGATGGCGACGGCGGCGTGGACGAGATCCTCGGGTATCTCGTCGTAGTCGACCCAGATGCGGTTGACCGTGCTGTAAAGCGAGGTCAGCTCCTTGATCTCGCCGTCGTCCTCGTAATACAGCGTGGTGCTGAGATCCATGGAGAAGTCCTCGAGCCTGATGTCGAGGTCGGACGAGAGGCAGGTTTTGACGTACACGGCGAAGATGCAGGTGAAAATCATACCCGTCGTGAGGAAGATGAGCAGGACGGTCAGCAGCGTTTTGAGCACGAGCCTCGCGGTGCCGCCGACGGTGAAGGCGACCGCTGAGGCGGCCGTCTTTGCCGCCTTATTCGTCTTTTTATTTTTGAACAGGTTCATCAGCTTGGTTCCTCCTGAGAATGCTCATTAGGGCTATTATATCACAGCTTGTCAACGGTCTATGCAGTTTTGGCGGCGAAAGGCGGAATACGTTTAAATATGCGGCTTTTCGGGAATGCTCAATGACAAATCACTGGCGGAGGTATTGCCTATGAAAATGAAATTCAGGACTGCCGCGGGCCTCGCCGCGATAGCGGCGGCGTTATCGGTATCGGGTTTTGCGCTGGCCGCAGCTCCGGCGGAGAAGGTCGAGAGCGCGGCGGAGACGCCGGGCTATATCGTCGGCTCCGCGGAGGGGAAGGTCGCCGTTTTCCCGCCGGATGGGGGCGACCCTGTCAAAATGACGGAAATCGAACTGAAAAGTCTGCCCCGGGCGGACAGATCTGCCCTCGAAAACGGCATTTTCGTGGAAAATGATGACGAGCTCGCGCGGATCCTCGAGGATCTGGGCTCGTGACAGCTCAATTTCTGTTACATCGACATGTGCAGCGGACAATAACTGTGCGTTTTGACTGATTGATTTTTGCGGAAGGCTGAGTTACAATATAGCCGTGGGACGGAAGTCCACACCTGCTGAGGAGGCGATTCCGATGGGCCAAAACGAGTTCGGCAGCGACTACATCACGGTCACTGACGAGGATGGCAATCAACTCGAGCTCGAGTTCATCATGTCCTTCGACGTGGATGACAGGAGCTACATGGCCTTCTTCCCCGCTGATATGAGCGAGGATGACCCCGACTATGGCTACGTCATACTGAAAGTTATTGAGGAAAACGGGGAAGAAATCTTCGCCACCGTCGACGACGAGAGCGAGCTGGATGAGGCCTATGAGACCTTCATGACACTGCTGTTGGACGACGAAGAGGAGGAATAAGTTCCCTTTCGCCGGCGCGCCGGCCACAAATAATCGCGCTTGCGATTCATACTGTTTTTAATCCCTGCGTTGTGCGTGGATTTTTTACTGACCCATTTAAACCCACATTTTTACTACGGGACGCCGGCTCTCTCAGTGAATTGCAGGCCTCCCGGGGCGGCTTTGACCGCGCCTGGAAGTTGGAAGCAGAGAAGCTGTGAGGAGGCGACCCACCTGCCGAGTCGTGCAGGTTCTAATTGGGTCACCACGGCATTCGCGGGGCGGCGGGCGACTTGTCGCCCGCCTTTTTGCCGACAAAAGCTCCGGAGGAATTTCCTCCGGAGCTTTTTTTGTTGCATTAAAAGGCGTTTCGCCTTTTAATGCAAAGAGATTGCGCTCCGCTTCGCGCATATTTTGCCGCCGCGGCGGCAAAGCGGGGCGACAAAAGCTCCGGAGGAATTTTCCTCCGGAGCTTTTTTGTTATTACTTATTCAGTATCGCCATGAACTCGTCGCCGGTGATGGTCTCCTTCTCGTACAGCCAGGAGGCTATCTCGTCGAGCTTCGCGCGGTTTGCCTCGAGTATGTCCAGAGCCTTACGGTGCTGGCGCTTAACCAGCTCAACGACCTTCGCGTCCACGTCCGCCTGGGTCTTCGCCGAGCAGGCGAGCGAGGCGTCGCCGCCGAGGTACTGGTTCGTCACCGTCTCAAGCGCGACCATGTCGAAGTCGTCGCTCATGCCGTAGCGGGTTATCATGGCGCGGGCGAGCTTCGTCGCCTGCTCGATGTCGTTGGAGGCGCCGGTGGTCACCGAGCCGAACACCAGCTCCTCAGCCGCGCGTCCGCCGGTGTAGGTCGCGATTTTGTTCTCCAGCTCCTCGCGGCTCATCAGGTAGTGGTTGCCCTCCTCGACCTGCATGGTATAGCCCAGTGCGCCGGAGGTGCGCGGCACTATGGTTATCTTCTGCACCGGGGCCGAGCCGCTCTGCCGCGCCGCAACTATGGCGTGGCCGACCTCGTGGTAGGCGACTATGCGCTTCTCCGCGTCGGTGAGTATGGCGTTTTTCTTCTGGTAGCCCGCTATGACCACCTCTATGCTCTCCTCAAGGTCGGCCTGGGTGGCAAAGCGCCTGCCGCCGCGCACCGCGCGCAGCGCCGCCTCGTTCACGATATTCGCAAGCTCCGCGCCCGACGCGCCGGAGGCCATGCGAGCTATTCTGTTGAAGTCGACGTCGTCGGCCACCTTTATCTTCTTCGCGTGGACGCGCAGTATCTCCTCGCGGCCCTTGAGGTCGGGCAGCTCGACGGGCACGCGCCTGTCGAAGCGGCCCGGGCGGGTCAGCGCCGGGTCGAGCGACTCGGGGCGGTTCGTCGCCGCCAGGATGATGACGCCGGTGTTGTCCTCAAAGCCGTCCATCTCCGTGAGCAGCTGGTTGAGCGTCTGCTCGCGCTCGTCGTTGCCGCCGAGCTGGCCGTCGCGCTTTTTGCCTATGGCGTCTATCTCGTCGATGAACACTATGCACGGCGCCTTCTCCTTCGCCTGCTTGAAGAGGTCGCGCACCTTGGCAGCGCCCATGCCGACGAACATCTCGACGAATTCGGAGCCGGACATCGAGAAAAACGGCACGTTCGCCTCGCCCGCGACGGCCTTGGCAAGCATCGTCTTGCCGGTGCCCGGAGGGCCGACCAGCAGTATGCCCTTCGGCATCGACGCGCCTATCTCCCGGTATTTCTGCGGGTCGTGCAGGTAGTCGACTATCTCGCGGAGATTGTCCTTGGCCTCGTCCTCGCCCGCGACATCCGAGAATTTTATGCCGTCCGACGACTTGACGTACACCTTGGCGCTGTTCTTGCCGAACATCATCGAGTTCGGGCCGCCCGCCCTCTGCATGAAGCGGCGCGACATGTACTGCCCTATACCTATGAATATCACCATAGGCAGCACCCACGACAGCAGCGCGCTCAGAAAGCCGGAGCTCTGCTCGATCTCCTCGCCGCGGAACGACACGCCGTTGTCATTAAGGCGGGAAATCAGGTCGGGGTCGTCGACCATGGCGGTCTTGTAGACTATCTTCTCATTGGTGTCGGTGAACAGTATGCGGTTGGTCGCGTCCTGCAGCTCGGCGCGGCTTATCTCGCCGTTTTCCGTCATCTCTATGAAGGTGTTGTAGTCGACGTCGACTATCTGGTTCTGCGCTATCCACGGCATAGCGAGGAAGTTGAACAGCAGCAGCACCAGCAGGACTATGACGTAATAGTAAAGCAGCGGTTTCTTCGGGGTTTTTACCTCATTCATAGTATCAGCCCTTTCGGAGGTCACATTTTTATATATAGATATTAGCACTCTTCGCTCGAGAGTGCTACTGCCAGCCTCGCCCCAGTGTATAGACAGAAACCCCGAAGTGTAAAAACACTTCGGGGTTTTCCTATTTCTCCGGCGAGAACATCTCGCCCGTTATGAGGCGCAGGAGCCTGTCGGCCAGGGCCGGGGCGTCGACCTCGCCGGAGAGGCAGTTTTTGAGCAGTATGCCGGTGATGCCGAAGGCGAGAAAGTCGAGCGCCGTCTCCATATCGCCCATGCTCGTCCGCGCCGAGAGCTTCGGCGCTTTCACGAGGAACAGCTCGCGCAGGTAGCCGCGCACAGAATCGGTCATAATCTGCTCGACCTCCTCGCGGCGCTGCGAGCTGAGCAGCCGCATCAGCAGGGGGCCGTGCTCCGAGGCGCTGGCGATGAAGCGCTCCAGCGCCTCGCGCGGCGTCGCCGCCGTGACGCTCTCGCGCAGGGTGCGCTCCGACGCGCGGCGCACCGACCACTCTATGACGTCGGTTATATCCTGAAAATGGTAATAGAAAGTCTGGCGCGAGATGCCGCAGGCCTCGACCAGATTCTTGACCGTTATGCGGTCTACGCTGCGCTGGCGCGCCATCGCGCTGAATTTATCCGCTATGAGCTGTTTTGTGTTGGCCTGCATGGCTGACCTCCGTTTTTGCAATCAAGAACAGTTTAGCACAGCCGTTTTCCTCTGTCCAGAGCGGCGCGGGGGCGCTTTTTCGCCGAAAAAGAAAAAATTTTTCCGCGCTTTGCACATGACGGTGCAAAAAATGCCGGTGCTGGGCGCAGGGGTGAGAGGTGATCGATGGTTTGAAGAAGAAAATCAAAAAGGCCGACCTGGTCTCGGCGCTCGCCCAGCTCGCACTCGGCGGCTGCAACGACGCCGTGAAGCTCCTCTATCTCGAGCCGGAGGAGCTGAGCGGCATTGACGAGCTGGATCTGCGCCACATCTCCGAGCTGAAGCGCTCGCCGAGCGGCGCCGTTGAGATTAGGCTGACCAACCGGCTGGAGCTGCTAAAGCTGCTGGCGGGGATGCTCGACGCCGAGTCCAACCCGGCGGAGAGCTTCGTCACGGCGCTCGACAGCGCAGCCGCGGCGCTCGGAGGCGGAGATGCGGATTGAGCGCTTCTCGCCGAAGCAGCTCAAGGTGCTCACCTGGCACAGCCCCTCCTCGCCCTACGCCTCGCTCGACGCCATCATCTGCGACGGAGCGGTGCGCAGCGGCAAGACCATGTGTATGGGGCTGTCGTTCATCATCTGGGCGATGCGCTGCTTTGACGGCGAGCGCTTCGGCCTCTGCGGCAAGACCATAGTCTCGCTCAGGCGCAACCTGCTCGACGAGCTGCTGCCCTCGCTGCGCTCGCTCGGCTTCGCCTGCTGCGACAAGGTCTCGAAAAACCGCGTGGTCGTCGAGTTCGGCGGCAGACGCAACACCTTTTACCTCTTCGGCGGGCGCGACGAGAGCTCGCGCGCGCTCATCCAGGGCGTGACGCTGGCCGGAGTTCTGCTCGACGAGGTGGCGCTCATGCCGCGCAGCTTCGTCGAGCAGGCGATTGCCCGCTGCTCCGTCGAAGGGGCAAAGCTCTGGTTCAACTGCAACCCCGAGTCGCCCTCGCACTGGTTCTACCGCGAGTGGATACTCAAGGCCCGCGAGCGGCGCGCCCTCTACATACGCTTCAAGATGAGCGACAACCCGACGCTCTCGAAGCGTATGCTCGAGCGGTATTCGCGCATGTACTCCGGGGCGTTTTACAGGCGATTCGTGCTGGGCGAGTGGGTGCAGGCCGAGGGCAGGGTGTACGACTTCTTCGACGAGTCCATGGCGGCGGATGTGCCGGACGGGCCGTTCGAGCGCTATGCCGTCTCATGCGACTACGGCACGGTGAACCCCGCCTCCTTCGGCCTCTGGGCGGAGAAGGGCGGAGTGTGGTACCGCATCGACGAGTTCTACTTCGACTCGCGCCGCGAGGGCAGGCAGATGACCGACGGCGAGTACGTCTCGGAGCTCATCCGCCTCATCGCGCACCGGAAGGTGGAGGCCGTCATCGTCGACCCGTCGGCGGCTAGCTTCATGGAGGCGCTCTCGCGCGCCGGGCTGCCCGTGATGAAGGCGAAAAACGACGTGCTGAGCGGCATTCGCCTCACCGCCGAGCTGCTCCGCACGGGCAGGCTCGTCATCTGCCGAAACTGCGCCGACACCCTGCGCGAGCTGTCTCTCTACTGCTGGGAGCCGGGCGGCGCGGACAGGCCGCTCAAGCAGAACGATCACGCCATGGACGACATGCGCTACTTCGCCGCCAGCTTCGCCGCCGCGAAACCCGCCTCGCTCGCCGTATGCTCGGTGAGCCGCTCACCCTCAAATAACACGGGATGGAGGAGTTTGATGGAAAAATGAGATTGTTTCAAAAAGGAAAGGACACCGCCGCGAGGGCGCAGCTGAGAGCCGGCGCGAGGCATCCTTTCACCACCCTCGACGGCTATGTGCCGCTCGGCGGGGGCGACACCCGCCTCTACCGCGCCATACGCGAGGGCGTGCCGGTGGTCGACGCCGCCATACAAAAGCTCGTGCGCCTCACCGGCGGCGTCACCGCGAAGTGCTCCGACGCGCGCGCCGAGCGCGAGCTGAACGAGTTCCTCCGCACCGTCGACACCGGGCGCGGCGGGCGCGGCATAGGCTCGTTTCTCGACGCCTATCTCGACTCGATGATCACGAGCGGACGCGCCGTCGGCGAGATAGTCACCGCCGGAAACCGCGACATCGCCGCCCTCATCTGCGGCAACGTCGCCGACGTGTGCGTGCGCGAGGGGCGCAGCCCGCTGGACTTCGCCATCTGCCTCAACGACTCGCTCGACCCGCGCCCGCTGCCGTATCAGGATCTGCTGCTGTTCACGCCGTTCAACCCCGACCCCGACAGCCCCTACGGCTCCTCCATGCTGCGGAGCATGCCCTTCCTGACCGACATTCTGATGAAGATCTTCACCTCCATCGGCGTCAACTGGGAGCGCTGCGGCAACCTGCGCTACGCGGTGGTCTGCCGTCCGTCGGGCGAGCTGTCGGAGCGCGGCGGGGCCGCCGAGCGGGCGGAGGCGGTGGCTCGCGAGTGGAGCAGCGCCATGCAGGAGACGCGCTCCGGCGCCGTGCGCGACTTCGTCGCCGTCGGCGACGTGGACATACGCGTCATCGGCGCGGACAACCAGGTGCTCGACAGCGAGGTGCCTGTGAGGCAGATACTCGAGCAGCTCATCGCCCGCACGGGCATTCCGCCCTTCATGCTGGGGCTGAACTGGAGCTCCACCGAGCGCATGTCCTCGCAGCAGGCCGACCTCATGACCAGCGAGATCAGCGCCCACCGGCGCAGTCTCGACCCCGTCGTGAGGCGGATATGCTCGCTCTGGCTGAGGATGCACGGCTACGCCTGCTCGTTTGAGCCGGTGTGGGAGTCTGTGAACCTGCAGGACAAGGTCGAGCTCGCAAGGGCGGAGCTGTATGCCGCCCAGGCTAAAAAATATCTGGCTGAGGCCGGAGAAAAGGAGGCTTCCATATGAATGTCACAAAGGCCGCCGGCGCTCCGGTTGCCGGCGAGGCCGCGGCGCGCGAGCTGGAGCTGATTAACGCCCTCGCAAAGCGCGCCCTCAGCGCCGACGAGGTCTACGTCTTTGAGGTCAAGCTCTGCGACAACGAGGTAGACCGCGACTTCGAGCGCTTTTCCGACGAGTGCCTCGACGAGCTAGCGCCCATGTTCGTCGGCAAGAGCGGCATACTCGACCACCAGTGGACGGCGGGCGGTCAGCTCGCGCGGATCTACCGCACCGAGGTCGTCGCCGTGCCGGAGCGCAAAAACTCCGCCGGGGACGTCTACCGCTATCTCAAGGGCTGGGCCTACATGCTCCGCAGCGAGGCCACCGGCGACTTCATCGCCGCCATCGAGGCGGGCATAGTCAAGGAGACGAGCGTCGGCTGCTCGGTGTCCGAGCGCCGGTGCAGCATCTGCGGCGAGAGCGCCTGCGCGCATGTGCCGGGACTGAGCTACGACGGCAAGCTCTGCCACACCGTGCTCTCCGGCGCGACCGACGCCTACGAGTGGAGCTTCGTCGCCGTGCCCGCCCAGCGCGAGGCGGGCGTGCTCAAGGGTGCGGGGCTTAAATCCCTGCGCGGCTATGTACAGACCGCGGCGGGCAGCGCGTTTCGCGCCGAGTTCGAGCGCCTTGAGAAGCTCGCCGCCGAGGGCGAGCGCCTGCTCGAGCGCGAGCGGGCGGAGGTAAAGCGCCTCGGCCTGCTCTGGGATGAGCAGATGGCCCCCGCCGTCGCCAAGGCGGCGGAGGGCATGGGCGCGGAGGAGCTGTGCGAGCTGAGGCTCAGCCTCGAGAAAAAGCTCGACGGCCGCTTCCCGCCGCTCTGCCAGCTCCCCGGACGCGACAGAAACACCCGCTTCGACGGAGAGGACTACATTATATAGGAGGAATTTATAAATGAAGTATTCTTTTGATGGCATCGGTTCCGTCACCGCGACCTTCGGCACCGCAAGCGGCGCCGATATCGCGCCGGGCACCCCGGTCAAAATCAGCGCCGCCGCCGAGGTCACCGCCTGCGCCAGCGGCGAGGACTTCGTCGGCATAGTGCTCAGCTGCCGCGCCGGCTGCGCCTGCGTGCAGCTCGCCGGCTGCGTCACCGCCGCCTGCTCCGGCACCCTCACCCCCGGCTACGCCAAGCTGAACGCCGACGCAAACGGCGGCATCACCAGCGGCACCAGCGGCAGAGAGCGCCTCGTGCTCGACGTCCAGACCGGCTCGGCCACCATCATGCTTTAAGGAGGATGCAACACATGGCTTATAAATTCAACGAAGTTAAGCTCGACAAGGGCATGTACAGCGTCGCGGGCAAGGGCTTTTCCGCTATCCTGGAGGAGCTCGACCCCTCCGAGGAGTACCGCGGCACCGCGCTCGAGGGTCTTGACGCATATCAGCGCCAGCTCAAGCGCTTCGGCATAAAGGTGCGCGGCGCGTCCAGCGACAAGGTCGAGAAGTTCTTCCACAGCTCCGAGAGCGCCGTACTGTTTCCCGAGTACGTCTCCCGCAGCGTCCGCCAGGGCATCGAGGAGAGCAACGTGCTGCCGGGCATAGTCGCCACCACGACCAAAATCGAGGGTCTCGACTACCGCGCCGTCGCCTCCCTGCCCAGCGAGGACGAGAAGAGCCTCACCCACGTCGCCGAGGGAGCGGCCATACCCCAGACCGAGATCCGCGCCCAGGACAAGCTCATCCCCCTGCACAAGCGCGGCAGAATGCTCGTCGCCTCCTACGAGGCCATACGCTTCCAGCGCCTTGAGCTCTTTTCCGTCATGCTGCGCCAGATCGGCAACCACATCGCCAAGATGCACCTCGCCGACGCCATCGACGTCCTCATAAACGGCGACGGCAACGACAACGCAGCCGAGGTCGTGAGCGGCAGCGCTCTCAGCTACGACACGCTCGTCGATTTCTGGGGCAAGTTCGAGCCCTACACCCTCAACACCATGCTCGTGTCCCCCGACATGATGCTCCAGCTGCTCAAAATCGAGGAGCTGCGCAACCCTGTCGCCGGGCTGAACTTCGCCGGCAGCGGCGACATAGGCTCGCCCCTTGGCGCCAAGATTATCCGCAGCGCCTGCGTTCCCGAGGGCCAGATTATCGGCCTCGACAAGGGCTACGCCCTCGAGATGGTGCGCTCCGGCGACGTGAGCGTCGAGTACGACAGGCTCATCGACCGCCAGCTCGAGCGCGCCGCCATCACCAGCACCGCGGGCTTTGCCAAAATCTACACCGAGGCCGCCCTCGTCCTGGAGAACGCGTGATGGAGCTGCAGGGCGAGGTGCTCGACAGAGCCGAGCTGTTTCTCGGCGGCGAGCTGAGCGAGAGCGGACGCCAGACCCTCTCGGCGCTCTGCGCCGTCGCGGCGGCGAATCTCGAGTCGCGCCTGAGAAGCGGCGTGAGCGTCGAGGACATAAAGGAGGACTTCGTCACCGCCGCGGGCGTGCTCGCGCTGTCCATGTACTCCGCCGTCGGCGGCGGGGACTTCAGCTCCGTGCGTGTCGGCGAGCTGACGCTCACGCGAGGCGGCGGGGACTTCTCCGACTCGCTGCGCGCCCTCGCCGAGGAGATGCTCGCCTCCCAGCTCACCGAGCGCGGCTTCGACTTCCGGGGGGTGAGGGGCTGAACTTTGAGCTTATAGAGCGCTTTGCCGGGAAATTCACCGTGTTCAGCGACCTCAGCCCCTCCGGGCGGGTCGAGCGCGGCTTCATTCAGCCTCTGGATCTCACGAGCGAGGCGCTTGTCTCTCCGACGGAGGGCGGCAGAGGCGGCGGGCGTTATCTGCTCGTCGCCTCCGCGGAGGCCATAGGCGAGGCTGAGAAGGTACAGCGCATTACCGACGGCTCGCGCCGCTTCGCACTTGTGCGGCGCGAGCTGATGACAGGCGGAGGACTCGACCACATCGAGTGCCTCCTGAGGTGCGTGGGGAGGGATGAAAATGCTTGACGCGATGACCAAAACTCTCGTGGATGAGCTGGCTGAGCACGGCGTTCACGCCGTGCGCGCCTTCCCCGGCGAGACGCCGGAGCCGGACGGCTCCGCCGTGGCCGTCTGCCTCAAGAAGGCCACTGTCGCCCCCGGCGGCTTCGGCGACTACATGGGCATGAGCGGGAGCGGCGAGCAGTTCGGTCTCAGCTGCCGCGCCGTGTTCGCGCTGGACGTCTACTCCGCCGCGGCGGAGGGCTCGGCGGGGCTGTCGGCGGCGGTGGACGATTTGATACTCGCCGTCGGCGAGCTGTCCGGCGGCTTCGGGCCGGGCGAGCTCGGCATTGGGGCCGCCGAGTTCGACACGAAGCTCTGCCGTATGCGCTGCCGCTGCGAGCTGGGCGCACAGTTCTGGCTGGTGCGCGAGCCGGGCGGCGAGACCGAATTTACGGGATTTACTGTGAAAGGAATGATACTGCATGGCACTTAACGAGAGACCCGGAGTGTACTCGAGCTACGAGGTCACAAGCTCGGTGCGCGGCTCGACCACCGGCGGCGACGCCGGCTGCGCCGCAAAAAGCGCCAAAGGCACAGAGCTCGGCTGCGTGAGGATCACCAGCAGCGCCCAGGCGCTCGAGCAGTTCGGCGAGGGCTCGCTCAGCGATATGTGCGCCGTCGCCCTGCGCTGCGGCGCGGGCGCGGTGGTGGCGCGCGCCGTCGGCGAGGACGCCGACGCCGCCGACTACGCCGCCGCCTTCGCCGAGCTGTGCGAGGCGGAGAGCATAGGCGTCATGTTCTGCGACAGCCGCGAGGCCAACGTGCACTCCGCCATGATGGAGGCCATACTCGCCGCCTCCGAGACCTGCCGCTACCGCATCGGCGTCGCGGAGAGCGCGGGCGAGACCGCCGCGCTCGTCTCGGCGGCAAAGGCGCTCAACTGCGAGCGCATGGTGCTCGTCGCCGCCGAGGCCGCCGAGGCCAAGGGCAGCTACGCCGCCGCGCTCACCGGCGTCATTGCCGCGACAAGCGACCCGGCTCTGCCCATAAACGGCGCGACCCTCACCGGCATAGGCTGCTCTCTGCGCTACTCCGACGACGACGTGAACACCCTCGTGCGCGGCGGCGTGACGCTCATCGAGAATCAGGCCGGCACCCCCGCGGTGCTCCGCGCCGTCACCACCCGCACGACCACCGGCGGCGTCGAGGACACGACCTGGCGCGAGGTCACCACCGTGCGGATAATCGACGAGGTCATACCCGCCATACGCGACTCGCTGCGCCGCCGCTTCTCCAGGGCGAAAAACACGGCGCAGACGCGCGGCGCGATACGCACCCAGGTGGTCATCGAGCTGCAGGACCGCGTGACGCGCGAGATCATCGACTCCTACGGCGACGTCACCGTCGAGCCGGCGGCAGACGACCCGACAGTCTGCGAGGTGGGCTTCGGCTTCACCGTCGCCCACGGGCTGAACCACATCTATCTCGCGGCGAGAATAACGGTATAGGAGGCGGAGCATGAGTACAGTTGGTTTTCCCACAAGCAGCGACATCTATCTTGAGGCCGACGGCAAGAAAATAGCCGTCGTGCAGAGCTACAAGGCGACGGCAAAGCGCTCCGAGCAGGTGGTCGAGGCCTTCGGCGAGTCCGAGCCGGTCGCGACCATAGCCACCCAGCTCACATACAAGCTGGAGCTCACGAGGCTCTACGCCACCGCCGAGGCCGTGGCCGACGGCATAGACTTCTACTCGCTCAGCGATTTCTCGCTGGTCATAGTGAAGCCTGACCGCCGCGTCGTCTACACCGGCTGCCAGTGGAGCGAGATCGCCGAGACCGGCGAGCTCAGCCGCATGGTGGCCGAGAAGGTGACTCTCACGGCCAGCCACAGGATAGAGACCGAGACATGAGACTGAACGCCGCGCTCGCGGCGCTCTCCGACGACGCTCTGGAGCAGCTGCGCTGGTATGTGGCGCGGCGTCTGGGCATAGCGCCCTACTGCCAGAGCGACGCGGAGGTCGTCAAATGCGGGCTGCATTTGCTCTCGGAGCAGTCGGGCGGGGGAGAGGCGAGCTTCAACCCCGCCTTCGACGGGCTGCGCTTTGAGAGGCTGAGGGAGGGCAGAGCTGATGGAGCTTGAACTGAGCCGCGCGGAGCTCACTGAGCTGTCGCGCGAGATACTCGCGGCGCTGCTCGCGTCGGCCCCGGCGGCGGGCGGGGACTTTGCGGATGCCCGCCGCGCCGGGGGCTGGGGCTTTGCGGAGAGCGGCTTTGCCGCCTCCGCGCTGCTGAAGGGCGCGTCCGGCGCGGACTCGCCGGACGCGGCGCCGCGCGAATTTCTGAGCCTGCGCCGCGAGCCGGGCGGGGCTGTGTTCGCGGGCGGCGAGGCCGTCTCCGCGAGGGAGCGCGCCGTCTTCGGGGAGGGCGGCGGAGCTCGGACTGGAAGCGCCGCGTCCGCGGGCGGCGCGGCCTCGCTGGGCGAGAGGGCGAGGCTGCTCGAGGAATACTCCGAGCGCATCAGGCGCGACAGCCGCCGCTACGACGCGCCGCTTGAGAAATACTAGGGGGGCTTTCCATGAATCTGACGCCTATGCGGTATAAAAACTACATCTGGCCGCACAACCCGCACACCTACGAGGTGCTGTTCTCGCGCGACATAGTCTGCCGCAAGGTGCCCTTCGGCGCCTACGTCCTGCAGAACATGGGCAGGAGCTGCCGCATACTGCGCGGCAGCGGCGAGTTTGTCGGCGACGGGGCCTACGACGAGTTCTCGCGCCTCGCGACCGTGTTCTACGAGAACCGCCCGGGGCTGCTGGTGCACCCGATATGGCAGGAGAGCAACGCCTATTTCGTCGAGCTGAGCCTGCGCGAGGTGCCGACGGAGGACTACGTCGCCTACAGCTTCGAGTTCTGGGAGAGCTTCGACCAGTACGGCGACGTCACCGAGGCCGGGCGCGACGGCTACGGCGAGCCGGAGTCGAACAGGCACGTCCTCCTGCCGGGCGAGAGCTTCTGGACGCTGGCCGCCGCCTACGGCGGTGCGCAGAAGCTTCTGGAGCTGAATCCCCAGATTAAAAATCCCAACCTCCTCACGGCGGGCGACACCGTGCGGATTTACTGAGGGGGGATTTTTCTGGAGGCTTACATATATGACGCAAAGGGGAACATGTCGGCCATGCCGGTGCTGCTCGCCTGGGACATAGTGCACAGCATCTGGGACTGCGACGCCTTTGAGCTGAGCTTCCCCATAGTCGACGGCCTCGCGGAGACGCTTACCGCCGCCTCCGAGCTGCTGTGCACCCACGAGGGCGAGACGGTGTTTCGCGGCGTCGTCGACGAGTACGAGCTGTCTGCCGACGCCTCCGGCGCGACGGCGCGCCTCTCCGGGCGCGGGCGGGCGGCGTATCTGCTCGACAACGAGGCCGAGAGCGCCGAGTACTGGGACCCCGGCATAGACCTGATACTGGAGCGGCACGTCTATCCCTGGCGGATAAGCGAGGTCAGCTACAGCGCCATGAGCTGCCGGGGCAGGTTCCCCATATCCTCCGGCTCGAGCCAGTGGAAGGTGCTGCGCGACTTCTGCTTTTTCGGCGGCGGCGTGGAGCCGCGCTTCGACAGGCGCGGCAGGCTGATACTCACCGGCGAGCGGGGCGGCGAGATAGACCTCGGCTCCGCCGCCGTCGTCCGCCAGCGCGAGATCAGGCGGCGCAGCGGGGTGTTCTCGCATGTGCTGGTGAAGAACAACCCGGCGGGCATATCCACCGTGGTCGAGAACCCGGAGGCCATAGAGCTGGGCTGCCTGTGCAGGCGGGTGGTGAACGTCCCGCGCTACACGCTCTACGACTCGATGCGCTACACCGGCGAGTACCAGATAGCGCAGTCGGAGCGGGAGATGGACGTCACGGAGCTGACGCTGCCGCTGATGTTCCCGGCATTCGCGGGCGACATTGTGCTGCTGCCGTCGACCCCGCTGGGCGGCGGCGGGCGCTATCTCGTGGCCGAGAGCCGCTGCACGGCGGACGCCGAATCCGGCGAGACCGTGCTGCGGCTCATAAAGGAGGAGTGAGTACATGTGGATTTCTGAGAAAATGAAGTTCGGCGGCGGCTCCGCGCCGGTGCGCGCCGAGACCGGCACCGTCAGCATAGGCGGGGCGTCCGTCGCCGTGCTGACCGAGAGCGAGAAGCGCTCGCTCACACTGGCCTCGCCGGCGGGCTTTTCCTCCGGCCTGAGGCTGGGCGACAGGGTGCTGCTGCTCACGACGGACGAGGGCGAGGCCATCGTCGCGGGCGTGATTGCCCAGCGCGACGGCGGCGTGCCGGAGCAGGTGAAGATAGCCGGCTCGAGCTGCACCATCACCGGCGGGAGCTGCACCATAAACGCCGACGGCAGCATAAGCATAACCGGCGGGCAGATAGGGCTGAACGGCACCGTCCGCATAGAGGGCAGCCTCTATGTGAACGGCGAGAAATACGAGCCGAACGGGGGTGTGCTCTGATGGAGCTGAAGCTTGTTGACGGCGACTACACCGCCGGAAAATATCACGACCTTGAGAGCGTCACCGGCTCGGAGGAGCTGGCCCAGCGCCTGATGCTGCGCCTCGCGGCGCGTCGCGGTGGACTTGCGGTGCTGCCGGACTACGGCAGCAGGCTCTACACGCTCAGCTCCATGCGCCCCAGCGAGCGCGAGGGCAGCGCGAGGCAGTTCGTGGCCGAGGCGCTTGAGGGCGAGGACGTCGTCCTCGAGGATTTGCAGCTCAGCGAGACCGAGGACGGCCTGCGCCTTGAGCTGAGCCTCACCGCCGGTGGCGACAGCCTGAACATTACGACTGTGATTTGAGGTGTGCAATGAGAACCATAGACGAGATCTACGCCGAGATGGCGAAGGAATACGAGAGCCGCTGCTCGCTGGTGCTGCGTCCGGGCGGGGACATGTCGCTGAGGTTCTACGCCTTTGCGGCACAGGTGCTCGCGCTTGAGAACCAGCTTGAGTTCTCGCGCAGGCAGGCCTTTCCGCAGACGGCGCAGGGCGAGTATCTCGACCTGCACGCCGGAATACGCGGCCTTGAGCGCGGCGGCGCGACGAAGGCCATGGGCACTCTGCGCTTTTTCGTGGACGAGGCGCATGACTCGCCCGTCGCGATAGAGGCGGGCGTCATCTGCACGGATGCGGCGGGCACTGAGTTTGCCGTGACCGAGGCGGGCGCGATAGAGGCGGGGGCGCTCTACTGCGACCTGCCCGCCGAGGCGGTGAGCGGCGGCGAGAGCGGCAACGCCCCGGCGCTGGCCATCTGCTACATGCCGTACCCGCCGGTGGGCGTCACGGGCTGTCAGAACCCGGAGCCGTTCACCGGCGGCAGCGCCGGCGAGGACGACGAGAGCCTCCGCGCGAGGATACTCGACAGCTACAGCAGCCTGCCGAACGGCGCGAACATCGCCTACTACGAGGCGCAGGCGCTGGCGGTGCCCGGCGTTTTCGCCGTGCAGGTGCTGCCGAAGCGCCGCGGCGTCGGCACCGTGGACGTCGTGATAGCCGCCGAGAGCGGCACGCCCGACAGCGCCACGGTGAGCGAGGTGGAGCTGCGCCTGCAGTCGCAGCGCGAGATATGCGTCGACATAGAGGTGAGCGCCCCGCAGCTGAGCCAGACGAATGTGAGCGTCCAGATAGAGAGCGGGGATTTCGAGAGCGCGAAGGCGGCCGCCGAGGCCGCGCTGTATGAGATGTTCACCGGCGCCATGCTGGGCAGGCCGGTGCTGCTCGCGGAGATAGGCCGCGCGCTGTTCTCAGCCGAGGGCGTGACGAACTACCGCATCACCGCCCCGGCGGCGGACATAGCCGCGCAGGACGGCGTGCTGCCGACGCTCGGCACGCTCACGATAACGGAAATGGGGGCTTAGTATGGGCTACGCCGACAACATGCGCGAGCTGCTGAGACCCCTCGGAGTCTACCGGCTCGACGGAGGGCGCTCCGGCGAGGAGCTGAACGTCGTGGGCGAGGTGCTCGACCTCAGCTTCGACAGCGCCGAGACGGCGCTGCGCGAGATGCTGCTCGCGACGGCGCAGGACGACGGCCTCACGGCCTGGGAGGAGCTGTTCCCCTACCGCCCGCTCCGCAGCGACGCGGACGGCAGACGCCTCGCCATAGCGGCGCTGATGCGGATCGACGGGCGCAGCTTCACCCAGGCGGCGCTGAACGACACGCTCTCCGGCTCCGGCTTCACCGCCGTGGCGGAGGAGAGCGCGGAGCCGATGACGGTGCTGGTGCACTTCGAGGATGTGCGCGGCGTGCCGCCCGACTTTGCGGAGCTGTCGAAGCGCATAGAGGACATACTGCCCTGTCATCTGAACGTCAGCTACTTCTTCCTGTACCCAAGCTGGAACGACATCGAGTCCGCCGGGCTGACCTGGGGCGAGCTGGACGCCCTCGAGCTGAGCTGGTGGGAGTTCGAGGCCTACGATTTCACGAAAAAGATATCGACATAAAGAAAGCGCCTGAGATGGCTTGCCATCTCAGGCGCTTTTTTCATTCTATCATACGTCCGGGAGCGGCGGGCGCTTCGGGAGCAGCACCCTGCCGAAGCAGAACACGGTTATGCCGCTGCTGGCGGGGATGGTGGTGTCGGCGTCGGCCCGCGCGCGGTTGAGGGAGAAGAGGTAGACGTTGCCGAAGCTGTCCTCGCAGTACTGCTTGCACTTGATATCGCCGTCGACGAAGAAGAGGCCGACGTCGCCGACGCTGATGGGCTGGCTGCGGCTGACGAGGACTATGCTGCCGTCCTCGATGAAGGGCTCCATACTGTCGCCGCTGATGCGGGCGGCGAAATCGGCGCGGCTGTCGGCTGGGACGGCGTAGTCCTCGTAATCCTCGCCGAGGGCGGGGTTTGCGTAGCCCGCGGCGGCGGGCGTCGCGTAGAGGGGGATGATTTTGGTTTTCGCGCTTTCCGGCTCGCTTTCGGCGGAGACGCGGCTGAGCTCGGCGTCGACGACCAGCTCGGCGAGACGCCTGCCGTGTTCGTCGAGAGCGCGGAATTTGTTCAGCATATCGTACTCGCGCAGGCTGAGCTGCCCGTCGCCGTCCTCGCCGCAGAGGATGGGGATGGGGATGTCGAGCTCGTGTGAGACGCGGCGGAGCGCGTCGAGGTCGATTTTGTTGCCGTCCCTGTCGATGAGGCTGTAGAGAGTTTGCTCGTGGATGCCGACGCGGCGGGCGAAATCCCTGGGTTTTATGCCGCGCTCGTCGAGCAGCGCTTTCAGTCTTGAGCCGAACATGATATCACCCCTTTGATTTGATGATATCATAGCTTTGCCGATTGTCAACAGAATTTTTACGAAAAATCATAAATTAGCGTTGACAAATTATGAATTTGCGTGTAATATGAAGATGAAATTACGAAAAATCATAAAGGAGGCGGAGCTTGTACAGAAATTGCCCGGAGCATCCGGTGATACTGAGCCTGCTCGTGACCGGCGAGCCGCCTTGCCGCATCCCAAACTATTCACTATTCACTTTTCACTCTTCACTATTCACTGCCGGGAGACGGCGAGGCAAATCGGTGAAAAATGAAAAAAGCGACAAGCCCGCAGGGCCAGCCGCCATTTAATCCGTGCCGCGCAGCGGCACACCACACTTTTTCACTATTCGTTATTCACTATTCACTTCCAAAAATCGACCCATCAGGTCAGTGAAGAGTGAATAGTGAAGAGTGAATAAGGAAAAATCGACCAGCTTCTGGCGAAGCTAGTCGATTTTTGGGGCGA
>CALWXY010000061.1 GCA_944385595.1 uncultured Oscillospiraceae bacterium | reverse complement strand
TGGCGTTTCCCTCCGCCGCGTGTGCGATGCTGACGTTCCTGTGTTTGGCGAGAATATCGATATCCTCGTCGTCGCAGTAGATGGCATGTGCGCAGACCAGATATTTTGAGTCGTACATACCGCACTCCTCGTAGAATTTTACACTACTGAGGCCAGATATACTTCTTATGCGAGCCATCTCGCGCCGACTTTGTGCCAGGTGCGTAGACATGCCAACGCCATATTGGCGACTCAGTTCTGCAATTTTCTTTAAGAATTCGGGAGTACAAGTATCCGGAGCGTGAGGTCCAAAATTGCACATGATTCTACCATCAAAGCTCCCATTATACTTTTCTATCAAATCAATATTGTCCTGGAGGAGCTTGTCACCCAGTGCACGGTCTTCATGGTAATCGCTTGTGGGAAGACCAAAGAAATCTATGTCATGCACCATTTCTGTGACCATTGCGCGCATACCGGTTTTGCCAAAGACTTCAGCATTCTGACTGCTGTTGGTATACATGTCAGCAATAAGTGTCGAACCGAATCTTAGCGCCTCGACAGCACCTAAGGATGCCATGGCATAACAATCGTCCGGGCTGAGAAATGGGCCTTGAGGTACGGACTTCGTGTATGCAGGAGCTGTACCCATATCTTCTGCGACTCCGCGTATGATGCTGAGAGTCTGATGTGTGTGGATATTTATGAATCCCGGAAAAAGTACCTTGCCTCGGCAATCAATAATCTTCAGTCCATGGTTATGGTACTTTTTTTTGATGTAATTAGAGTCACCAATTTCTGTGATGCGGTCATCCAGAATGACAATCGCGCTGTCCTTATATGCTCGGTCTTCATTATCCACAGTCACAATCAGACCGCCGTCAAGAATATATCCCATATTGAACCTCCTATTTTATTGCAGGCTTAGCGTCTTCAGGATTAAAAACAACATCTTCTGCTGTTTCTTCTATAATAGCTGGATAGAACTTACCAAAATACTTTGCAAGTATTATATACGCAATGGAGGTGATGATTATTGAAACAAAGAAGCTATAATCACCAGAAAGATATCCTGCGGCCATACCGATTGCATACCCTATCATGGCAGCGGGGTTCATACCATGCCAGTAGCTGTATTTGCCATTGCTTTTATAAATATCGTCAAGACTGTATTTACGTTTCCTGAAGTAATAGTAATCGACAGCCACGATGGTGATTATGGGGCCTGCGGCGAGTCCGAAAAAAGCAAGTATATCACTGAGAGCATTGCCGAGCGTCCAGGCACGTACAACCAGAAGCGCGACGGCGGTGAAGCATATGCCTGCGGGGATGGGCTTGATATGCTTGGGAGACAGACCGCAGATTACGTATATGGCGGGCAATACATTTGCTGCGGTGTTGGTAGAAAGCTGGGCGGCAAAAATGAAAAGGCCGAATATGACAATGAATATTTTGTTGTCACCGGCGACTAGATTGGTGAGTATTCCGAGGACATCGCTGCCCTCAATGCCTGGAATGATTACTAAGGCGCAGCATCCCAGGAGACTGTAGAACATAAATGCAGGCGCATTCCAGAGCAGTGATACCAGCAAATGTATATATCCGCTCTTTTTTACTCCGTCTTTAACGGTAGCGTCCTTGGATATATCATTAAAACCTATTGCAAATGCACCCATTTTGCCAACGATAGCACCAAATGGATAGAGCCAGATTTTAGTCTCACCGCTAAGTCTGCCAAGGTTGATGATGTCTCCAAGTCCAACGTCGTATGCCTTGAACAGAACATAGAACATGTAGATGCCCATAAACGCGAGTATGGGAGTTGCGAGTGTTGAAAAAATTGAGATACCTTTTACACCCTTGAGAGAGACAAAGAGGACGAGCAGTCCGTTCAATATGATTGCAAACCAGATATTATCAAAGTTGAACAGGGCGATGGTTGCCATATTGAGCGCGGTGGCGCCCATAAAGCCATTGGTGCCAATAAATACGAGATTGGGAAGCACTCTTATCAGACCGGCGATCTTGCCTCCGAGCGTACCAAAACTTGCGGTGATTGATGTAGCAAATGATATGCCGTATTTTAAGCCGATATCCTGTACTACATAGCATACCAGTCCAAGAATGGACTGGCCAATAAGGAATATCCATATCAATTCGCCGATGGTATAGTATTGCAGCATGGGCGTAATGGTTATAAACCCGCTGATTTGTACGGCGGCACCAAACCATACTATTCCGAGCCCATTGTACCCAACACTACGCTTATCGTAATCTACGGGAGCCAATGTGTCACTGTAAAGGTCGTGTTCAGGTTTCGCTTTGAAGTTAATCATGAAAGCATCTCCTTTTCATACATATTTTTAGCAGGATACTCATATTACTGGCTGCCGCATGCAATGAAATAGACTTATCTTTTTGCGACATTTTTCAGGATTTTAAAATCTCTGCAGATCACCTCCCCGCCGATGATGACGAGCTCGACACGGCCACGCATTGTGTCTCCTATGTAGGGGTTGTTGGGGCCTTTGCTGTGGAGGCACTCCTTGGTGACGACCCACTCCTTGTCGGGGTCAAAGACCGTGACGTCGGCGTCGGCTCCGACGGAGAGGGTGCCTCTGTCATACAGACGCATTATCCGCGCGGGATTGACGGTCATGCAGCGGATTATGTAGCTCATATCGGTGACGCCGAGGCGCACCATCTCGAGCGCGAGGGGCAGCGTGGTCTCGAAGCCGGAGATGCCGAAGAGGTTGGTGGCGGTGAGGCCGCCCTCGAGCTCCTCGGGAGCGTAGGGGCAGTGGTCGGAGGCGATGACGTCCACGAGCTTGTCATGGAGTCCGCGGCGGATGCCGTCGACGTCCTTCTGACCGCGGAAGGGGGGCTTCACCTTGGCGAGCACGCCCTTTTCGCGGACAATGTCCTCGGTGCGGCTGAATTGATGCGGTATGAGCTCACAGGTGAACTTCACGCCGCGGTTGCGGAAGAAGCGCACCAGCTCGACGGAGCGCTCGGAGCCGAGGTGGGCGATGTGCATGTGGCCGCCGACCTCCTCCTGGATGATGAGGTTGCGCGCCATCTCGATATCCTCGGCGACGGAGGATATGCCGGGCAGACCCAGCTCCTCGGCGAGCTTGCCGGCGTTCACGACGCCCTTGCCGGTGTAGGCCTTGTCCTCGCAGTGGAGGTCGACGACGCGGTCGACGAGCTTGGTCTGCTCGAGGATGTCGCGCATCATAGTGGCCTCCTTGAAGGAGTTGCCGTCGTCGGAGAAGGCGACGGCGCCGGCGTCGGCGAGGGCCTTCATGTCGACTATCTGCTCGCCCTTGCGGCCGACGGTGACGGAGGCGAAGGGATAGATGCGGGTGAGTGCGCTCTCTTTGGCGCGCTGCTTCACACGCTCTATCATCTCGACATTGTCGACGACGGGGTCGCTGTTCGGCATGACGCCTATGCTGGTGAAGCCGCCGCAGACGGCGCTGCTGGTGGCTGTGTAGAAGGTGTCGCGCTGGGGCTCGTTGAAGTCGCGCATGTGGGCGTGCATCTCAACGAAGCCCGGGGCGACCACCTTGCCGCTGACGTCCTCGATTTGTGCGTCGGGCGCCGAAATGTCCGCGCCGACGGCGGCTATTTTGCCATCCTCGATAAGCACGTCGAGCACGGCGTCTATTTCATTAGCCGGGTCGATAACGCGGCCGTTTTTGAGCAGAATCTTCAAGATTGCCTACCTCCGTTTTATATAAATTGTATAAAGTGCCGGTTGATATAATCCATTATAATCAGCTGATAAGGTTGCGTCATGGTCGCCGGCCATAAAAACCGGCATAGTTAGTTGTGCAGCGAGCACAAATATGTCAATCTTTAGACAAAGTCCACAAGCCCGCCAGCCCGCATATGTGCATAAACACGGCTTCTATAGCCTCTCCGCTGTCGGCGGCGGCGCGAACCAGCAGTCCCTCGGCCGCCTCGGAAGCGCCGAGACGGCATCCGCAGGCCACGGAGCGTATTGCGCCGAGCAAGCCGCGGGAATTCGGGCTGTTGATATAGAGCAGACCCGAGTGGCTGTGTTCCCCGAAAAAGCCCGGCGAGCCGCAGCCCAGCTCCGGCGGGACAATGAGGCAGCGCTCGAGGAAGACCGGCCTGCCGCAGCGCCGCACCTCGATACGGCTGGAATAGCGGCGCATTGCGAAGCGCTCGCCGTGACCCGTGCGGCCGCAGGCCAGAATGTCGGAATAGATGAGCGAGGCTCCTTCGTCCAGCTCTATGAGGCTGTCGCCGGTGAAATCAGAGCCGGCAAAGGCTATGACCGGCTTGGGCAGATAGAGCAGCGAGGCGCCTGAGGCGACATGCGCCCGAAGCGACTGCGAGCAGCCGCGACCCTGACTGCGGAACAGCTTGCCGTAGCTCTGCGTACACAGCTCAAGCTCAGCGCCGGGCTTGAGGGAAATGTTTATCTCCGCCCTGTCGCCGTCGAGCATACCGGGCGTGGCGCTCATGAGCATGAGAGCCTGCCGGCCGTTTTTCTCGAATGGGCGGGTGAGATGGTATGGCGCGGAGCACATCGCGCGCTCTATGACTGTGCGGCCGTAGCGCAGACCGGCCTCTATGCTGCACTCAGCGGCCATCGGAATCCTCAAAAAGCACGGACGAGCGGATCCAGTCCACCACGGCGCCGACGCCGCTCATCTCCATCAGGTCGGTGAAGAGGAAGGGCCTGCCGCCGCGCATGCGCTTTGCGTCGCGCTCCATGACGGAGAGATCCGCGCCGACGTAGGGGGCAAGCCCGGTCTTGTTTATCACCAGCAGGTCGGAGCGGGTGACGCCCGGTCCGCCCTTGCGCGGAATCTTGTCGCCCTGGGCGACGTCTATGACGTAGATGAAGGCGTCGGCCAGCTCGGGGCTGAAGGTCGCGGAGAGGTTGTCGCCGCCGGACTCGATGAATATGATCTGCACATCGGGAAAGCGCTGCGCCAGATTCTCGACGGCCTCGAGATTCATCGAGCAGTCCTCACGGATTGCGGTGTGCGGGCAGCCGCCGGTCTCGACGCCTATGATGCGCTCCGGAGGGAGGCATGAGTTTGCGACGAGAAATTCCGCGTCCTCGCGGGTATAGATGTCGTTCGTCACGACGCAGATGCTGTATTGGGGCGACATCAGGCGCGTGAGCCGCTCAATCAGCGCGGTTTTACCGGAGCCGACTGGGCCGCCGACGCCTATTTTTACATAAGTCATAAGAATTCACCTCAACTGATATACATGCGGGAGTACATTATCTCGTGCTCCATGGAAAAGAGGTCGAAGCCGGCGCCGCTGAGCCCCAGCTCATCGGGCTGCACCTCGGAGGCGACGGCGACGGCCTTAGCCATATCGCCGTGCAGTCCTGCCAGCAGACGCTGACCTTCCGTGTGAGAGAGCGGGATGAGCTTCACGGCGTTCGTGACGGCGGCGGAGATCAAACTGCCGCAGAAAGCGGTGAGACCGTCGCCCATGGGGATGCCGGAGTCGCGCAGGAAAAGCCCGACGGCCAGTCCGTAGCAGCCGCGCGCGGCACCGGCGGCGACAAGTCCCTGATAGTGCTCCAGCGCCGGGGACGGCGCGATGGAGAGCCTCAGACGCATGAAGCGGCGGCAAAGCGAGACTGAGGCGCTGCGCAGCTCCGACGGAGCCTTTGAGGCAAAGGCCAGAGCGTCAAGCTCCAGCAGCGCCGCCTCGTCCCCGGCCAGACGGAAGCCGAGCGACGCGCAGCCGAGCTCTCCGTAGGGGAGGACGGCGAGCGAGTCCCGGCACCAGCGCAGGGTGTCGTCTGCGGAGGCGACGGCTCCGGACTGCACCGCGCTCTCCAGACCGCCGGACATGGTGAACGAGCCTATGGGGAAGAGGCCGTCGAAGGTCTGGAGCAGAGTGAACAGCTGGATGTCAGTCATGGCTGTGACAGTGGGCGCGGCAGACGGTAAAACCGCTGAAGCAGCCGGTGAACGCCCTCGCCTCGAAGCCGAGGTGCAGCATGTGACGCATGGTGGGCTCGTCGTGGGCGGTGAGAATGCGCTCGTGCTCTATTTTTAGCGGCAGATGTCTGTTGCCCAGCTCGAAGCCGATGCGGGCGGCCTCCTCCGCGCTGTGGAAGCGGATTTCCGTGAGCTCCGTCGGGAGAACGCGGACGACATAGACGGACTCGTCCTCCATGAGAATATCGCCCTCATTCACCCCGCCGGGGATGGCTATGCCGAGCTCGCGGCCGTCGTCGGCGGTCTTTTTGATTCTGCCGCGGGAACACTCGAACCACTCAAACGGCACGCCCACCAGCGCGCCGTGGGTCTTGCGGCTGCGGATGTTCCCCAATGTGTTTTCGATTACGGTCATAGGCGCCTCCTAAAACAGAAAATATCTCTGGGCCAGCGGGAGGATTTCGGCGGGCTCGCAGCTGATCCGCTCCCCGTTTACCCTGACTGTGTATGTCTCGGGGTCGACCTCTATCTCTGCCAGCACATCGTTGAACCTCATGTCGGACTTGGAGATTCTGCGGCAGTTTTTGACGGGAATAAAGCTGCGGTGGGAGTCTATTTCTTCCCCCAGCCCGCGGGAAAAGGCGGCGTGGGAGATGAAGCTGATGCAGCTTGCGGCCGAGGCGCTGCCTGACGCGCCGAACATATGGCGGTACATGACAGGCTGAGGGGTGGGGATGGAGGCGTTTGCGTCGCCCATGCGCGCGGCGGCTATGAATCCGCCTTTTATTATCATCTCGGGCTTCACGCCGAACATATCGGGCCGCCACAGTACGAGGTCGGCGATTTTCCCGACCTCCACGGAGCCGACGTATTTGCTGATGCCGTGGGTGACGGCGGGATTTATCGTGTATTTGGAGATGTAGCGCTTTATCCTGAAGTTGTCGTTTCTCTCGCTGTCCTCTGGCAGCGCGCCGCGCTGCTGCTTCATTTTCGCGGCTGTCTGCCAGGTGCGGCAGACGACCTCGCCGACGCGGCCCATGGCCTGTGAGTCGGAGCTCATCATGGAGAATATGCCCATGTCGTGCAGCACATCCTCGGCGGCTATCGTCTCCGGCCTTATGCGCGAGTCGGCAAAGGCGAGATCCTCAGGCACATTTCTGTCGAGATGGTGGCAGACCATGAGCATGTCGAGGTGCTCGTCGATGGTGTTGCGGGTGTAGGGCATGGTGGGGTTCGTGGAGGACGGCAGAACGTTCGGCATGGATGCGGCGCGGATGATGTCCGGCGCGTGCCCGCCGCCGGCGCCCTCGGTGTGGTAGGTGTGTATGGTGCGCCCGGCGAAGGCCCGGATGGTGTCCTCGACGCAGCCGCACTCGTTGAGCGTGTCCGTGTGTATGGCGACCTGGACATCGTGCCTGTCCGCCACTGAGAGCGCGGTGTCGATGACGGCGGGCGTGGCGCCCCAGTCCTCGTGGATTTTGAGGCCGCAGGCTCCGGCCTCAAGCTGGGCCTCCAGCGCGTGCATGCTCGACGAATTGCCCTTGCCGAGAAAGCCTATGTTGACCGGAAAGGATTCCGCGGCCTCCAGCATGCGGCGGAGATTAAAACGGCCGGGCGTGCAGGTGGTGGCGTTGGTGCCGTCCGCGGGACCGGTGCCGCCGCCTATCATCGTGGTGACCCCGCTGTAAAGCGCGGTGTCAATCTGACCGGGCGATATGAAGTGGATGTGCGTGTCTATGCCTCCGGCGGTGAGAATCAGACCCTCGCCGGCTATGACCTCGGTGGACGCGCCGACGGTCATGCCGTGGCTGACTCCGTCCATGATGTGCGGATTTCCGGCCTTGCCTATTGCTGAGATACGGCCGTCCCTGATGGCAATGTCGGCCTTGTAAATGCCTGTGCAGTCGATGACGACCGCGCCGGTTATAAGCGTGTCGGGGAAGCCGCGCATGTTGCCCGTGCAGGACTGCCCCATGCCGTCGCGAAGAGTTTTGCCGCCGCCGAATTTGGCCTCCTCGCCGTATACGGCGAAATCGTGCTCAACCTCCGCCACAAGCCCGGTGTCGCCGAGGCGTATTCTGTCGCCGGTGGTGGGGCCGAACATTGCGGCGTAGTCTTTTCTGCTCATCTCAAACATCGTAATCCTCCTCGTCCGCGCCGGAAAATCCGGCTTCTTTGGCGAGCTGGAGCGCTCTTGCGCGCACATCCGGGTCGTCCATGCTGCCGCAGGTGAGCGAGTTCAGGCCGAAGCCCTCGCGCAGCCCGCCTATGTCGATGAGCTGCACCGTGCGCTCCTCGCCCGGCTCGAAGCGCACCGCCGTGCCGGAGGGGATGTCCAGCCTCTTGCCGAAGGCGGCTGCCCGGTCAAATCGCAGCAGACGGTTCACCTCGAAGAAATGGCAGTGCGAGCCGACCTGTATCGGCCTGTCGCCGGTGTTCACAACTTTGATGGCCGTGGCTTCCCGGCCGGCGTTGAGCGTTATGGCGCCCGGCTCTGTAATCACCTCGCCGGGGCGCAGAGCGCCGTCCGGCTCGACCGGCCTGTGTACGGTGACGAGCTTGGTGCCGTCCGGGAAAGTGGCCTCGACCTGAACCTCCGAGATCATCTCCGCCACTCCGGGCATGAGCTGCTCGGCGCTGAGAATTCTGCGACCCTCGCTCATCAGCTCGGCGACGGTCCTGCCGTCACGGGCCATCTCCATAAGCTCGCTGCTGATCAGAGCCACGGCCTCCGGATAATTGAGCTTCAGTCCGCGGGCGAGCCTTTCTCTGGCGAGAGAGCCTGCCATGTGCAGCAGGAGCTTCTCGGTCTCACGCGGCGTAAAATGCATATGTACCCTCCTCCGAAAAAGAAAAAGGCGTTTCGTGTCCAAGCGGACACGAAACGCCTTTGTTTCTGTGTTTGATGCTCTTGATTATATTCTGACAAATTGGGCGTGTCATGGTCACTGAGCACAAAATATAGCGGGTAACATTGTGCTCAATATATAAACCAACCCTGCTCAGCCCTTGCCGAGGCTGCTCAATATACGCATTATCCTTATGCCTATTTGGAGCTTGAGCAGGTTCTCGGAGTCGTCAAGGTCGGTGTTCAGCAGCTGCTTAATCTTGTTTATGCGGTAGTTCATGGTGTTGCGGTGTATATAAAGGCGCTGGGCGGCGGCGCTGATGCTGCGGTTTTCGAGGAGGTAGACCTCGAGCGTCTCGAGCAGATTCGTGTTGTTCTCGCGGTCGAACTCGGCGAGCGGGCCGACGGACGACTCATAGAACTCGCGGAGGACATCCTTAGGCACGCCGGAGCCGAGGAAGTTGTAGACCATCAGCTTCTCGAACCAGTTGACGCTCTCGGGGTTGGCGGTGAGTCCGGAGAGGCGTATGGCCTCCTGCGCCTCTACGAAGCTCTTTTTGAGGTCGATGATGTCGGCGCAGCCGCAGCCGACGCCTATGACAATCTCCGGCCTGTCCGGCGCGCCGGCGAGGGTGTTGTATAGCCCGTGGAACAGATCCTGATACTGCGGCTCGAGGTTTGACAGCTCGTCGGCGTCGTCGAGCTGGACGAGGGCTATGATGTTGTTGCTGCGCGAGAAGACGCAGGCGCCGACGCGGCTGAATTTGAAATAGTCCTCGCACATTTTCACAAGCTTGCGCTGGAGCCGGTCGAGTCCCATTATGTCGAAGCGGGAGGCCTGACTGCTCTTGTCGCCGAACTTGTTGGTTCGGATGACGGCGCAGACGTAGTGCCTGCCGGCGGAGAGGCCGTTCATCTCGGCGAGGCTGTAGGCCGAGGCGGTGGACTCGATGCGCCCCTCGAGCAGGTCGGTGAAGAAGTCCTGCCGCATGATGCGGCGGCTCTCCTCGACGCGCATGGTTTTGATGCGCTCGAGGGCAATGATGATGGCGGCCTGCTCAAGGCCCATGCACTCGACGCTGCGGAGCTTTCGCACGGACTCCCACGCGATGAGGTAGCCGTAGACGGTGGTGTCGGCCCTGACGGGGTGTATGCGGCAGATGACGGGGCCGTAGGGCGTGATGCAGGTGCGCTTGACGGCCTTTTTGAAATCCTCGATGTCCTTTGGGATGGAGTCGAGAAAGCTCTTGTCGAAGACGGGCTTGTTTTTAGCGAGGGTGAAGACCTTGGAGAGGGGGATCTTGTTGTCCTTGTGGTCGGCGTAGGCGAGCAGGTTCCAGTGGCTGTTCACGACTATGAGGGGGTTGTTTATCAGCTCGACGGTACACTGGACTATGCTGTCGAGGGTCTGCTCGGAGAGGGAGCAGGCCATTAGGCGGTTGTGGATTTTGAAATATTTTTGCAGCAGCGTGTCCTGGGCGGTGTTTACGTTGTTAAAAACTATGGTCTGAATTTCATTGAGAGTGTTGTGCAGGGGGATGGTGAATATGGGGAGGGAGCGGCGGTTGGACTCCTCAATCATGACGTCGGGTACGGCGTCCCAGTATTTGGGAACCTTGACGCCGATACCGGCGCAGGCGGTCTCGGAGAGCTCACGGACGAATCTGCGCTGGAGCTGGGGGTCGTCCTGGAGAATGTAGCCGGAGGTGAGGATGAGGTCGCCGGGCTGCATCCAGTCGAAGGCGTCTGGACAGTCGACGACGCAGGCGTTGCGTATGAGGTTGTTTACGGATTTTGCGCCGGACACGAGCTTGAGGTCCGGCAGCTCGGACATTGAGAGCAGTGCTTTTATCGTGAATCCCATAGCCGCCTCCAAATGTATTATTACCAGAAATTATATTGCCTTTTGACGGCTTTGTCAAATCTTGAACGGAATGTGATTGACGTTTTGGACAAAACATGCTAGTATCAAATCGCATAAATTTTAGTGGAGGGACGCGCAATGATTTTCGACAAGCTCTCAAACGCCCACCTGTACTACGGCATGGGCAAAAAATTCGAGGACGCATTCAAATTTCTTCAGAATACCGATTTCACCAATATGCCCGCGGGCGTGTATTCCACCGTCATCGACGGCGTGGAGACCCCGTTCAAGGTCAAGAGATACGACTCCCGCCCGCACGAGGACTGCAAGCTCGAGAAGCACGAGAACTGCATAGATCTGCAGTATATCGTGAGCGGCCGCGAGTACTTCGGCTACGCGACCTACGACGACGAGCTGGTCCGCTGCGGCGACAATCTCAGCGACGACTGCGTGTATTTCGAGGATATCTCCAGCCACGTCGTGCTGAAGCAGGGCATGTTCGCCATGGCCCTGACGGACGACGTCCACATGCCGGAGCTTCGCATCGGCGAGGAGCCTGTGCCGGTGGTCAAGGCGATAGTGAAAATCCACGCGAAATAAATGACAGCGCAAAAAGCTCCGGCCGCGGCCGGAGCTTTTTCTTTGCCCGAACTGTTCCATGTTTCTTAAAACAACTCAACAGAAACGTTCATATTTTTATGCTATGCTCTATGCAAACGCCGGTAATTTCGCGAGGGAAGGAGCCGCAGATGATACCTGAGAAAACACACCTCTACAAAGACGAACGCCGTGAGCGGGACTTTGATGAGATTCCCGCATACCGCAAGAAATCGAAGACAGCCTCCACATCCAATAGCCGGAGGCGCTCTAAGCATAAGCATGTATACGAAAAAATCATACTCCACTGGGGCGGCGACAGCTTTGAGTGGAGCGGACGATGTGAGATATGCGGGAGAATAGATAACGGATATAAGGCGTCTGCCTGGGGCGGGCCGGACTTCAAGGTCTCAGGCGACGGCGCCGGCTGCTGGGAGGATATCTGCCTCAATGAGATACATGCGAGATACCCCCAGCACACAATATTGACACTCAAAGATGCCGAGTGGCGCGAATGGATACCGGGAGGCAACGCCGATGAAAATTATTAAAACCGATGGAATCGGAAATCTCACCGAGCTGCCGGGCAGCGGCGGCTGGTATTGGTGCTGCGACTACGCGAGCGGGGATTTGTACGAGGCGCAGGAGCTGTTTGAGAGTGGGCGCCCGGTCAGAAGCAACCGGCTGCTGTTCATCCACTACCCGGACGGGCGCATAGCCGAGCCGCTGCGGGCGGAGGCCGGGCAGTACTTCGGCCAGCCGGAGTTCTTCGATGGTGCTCTGCATATACTTATGGTCGATTTCCCCAAATCCGCGATACGCATTTTCCGATGCGACGCCGACGCGGAGCGGGCGAGCCTGCTTGTCGAACTGCCCCTGAGCGAGACGAGGGACTGCTGCAATCTGATGCTGCAAAAGTCCCCGCTTATGCTTATCCGCCAGGGCTCCGACGACATATTCCAGATGATTTGGCCGGAGAAATGCGAGTTTAAAATCGGCCCACGTGAGACCTTTTGCAGCCGCGACGGCGACAGGCTGTATTTCACCAGCTGGACAGAGGAGCGGGAATACACCGACGAGGTCGTGATACGCTCGTTCCCAAGCGGCGAGGTGCTGGAAGTCATCACCGGCGCGCTGTGGGAGCTGCCGGACGGGCAGAGATGGATACTGCAATAATAAGTCCGGGCGCGGATTTCCGCGCCCGGACTTATTATCATTTTGCCGAGTAGCCGAGGAGATAGCAGGTGTCGGCCACGCCGCAGCTCTCGCGCTCTCTCGCGCAGTATCCGATCGGGTCGTAGGAATTCGAGATGTCGATGACCTCGCCGTCGGCGCTCTCGGCGGATATGAAGATGTGCTGCAGCGTGGGCTCATCGAGCGCGGCGCACACCTCGGTGAAGAAGTAGCGCCGCCCGCCAGACTCTATGAAGTCGCTGCCCGGCACCGGTATGGAGACGGAGCTGTCGTAGTCTTCGCAGATGTGCAGGGTCAGCCCGGCGCCGTCCGGCAGGTCGGCGCAGCCGAAGACCCAGCGCCGGTGCAGCTCCCCGTCCCGCAAGTGCCAGCCGGAGGCGGTCACCGCGTCGCCGGAATCGGGCGAGAACGTAGAACTGCCGTTCTGCACCCAGCCGCGCAGAGGGGTGAAGCTGACCTGCGTGAACATCACGACGTCGTCGTTGACGCTCAGATAGCCGCGGTTAAACAGGTCGATATTCAGCGTGTGTATGACCTCGGTGCGCCCGGCTGCGTACACGAACTCGGCCTCGCGCAGCGCCAGCCGCGGCAGGAGGCGGTACAGGCCGGTGAGGCTGATGGCGGCGAACACGATAAGCAGTATGACTATGCTGCGTATAGCGCGGCGCTTTCTGCTTTTCACGGCACATCACTCCAATCCAGCTCAAGCTCAAACTCATGGTGTACCCCGTAGTGCTCGAATACTACATTCACCCGCTCCGGGTCGCTGTAGAACAGGAAGATAGGGCAGAGATATGTGGCGCCGGAGTCGCTGTACGGCATCTTGGCGCCGACGCCGGGTAACGCCGATTCGGATACGCTGAAGCTGAAGGCAAATTCATTCCCGGGCGAGGCGCGGAACGGATTGTCCGCGTAGGCGACACATTCGAGCTGCAGGGCTGAGTATTCGTTCGCCCTGTAGAGCCTGTAGCCGTAGACGCGCACGGTGCCGCCGTACACGTCGAGGAACAGGTCGCATGGAAAATCCACCGTTTCGTGGATATTATACTGGTCGTCATAGTTAGGCGACAGCCGGGCCTCGATATTGTGGTACGCAGGCTCGAGCTTGGTGAGCAGAGGCGTTATGGCGGCGAAGATGAGAAGGACTGTGAGAAACTTCGCTGCGATGCCGACGTGCAGCCAGAACGCCGACAGCTCGGCGTTTATCGCCCTGCCAATCTCGACGGGGTCGCCCATCTCGCGCACGGCGCGCAGCGCCGCCTCGTCCTCCGGCACGCCGCGCAGCGTGAGCGCCTCGAAGTGGTCTTCGAGGTGCGCGCCGAGCTCGGCTTTCAGGTCGCGTTCCTCACCGTATGTGGTGCGGGGCGCGTTTTTGCACACCTCGGCGCAGAATTCGGCGAAAATGTCCATGGCGGCGCCCTCAGACCGGCTCCGCCAGCGGCGTGACGACGGAGTTGATGGCCTTTTCGTATTCGCGCCACAGCCGCGTCTCCTCGCTGAGCAGGGCAGCGCCTTTTTTCGTGAGCCTGTAGTATTTCCGCACCCGGCCGGCGGGCGTCTCCTGCTGATAGGATTTCAGCGCCCCGGAGTTTTCAAGCGCGCGCAGCACCGGGTAGAGCGTGCCCTCTTTCATGGAAAAGGTCTTGTCAAAGCGGCGCTCAAGCTCGGCTATCATCTCATAGCCGTACATGTCCCGCACGCTCAGAAGCGAGAGCACGAGCAGCCGCGTGTGCTCCATTGCCTGCGCCATGTCCGCACCTCCTTACCTAGACTTTCCAGGTATATTATACCTAGAGTTTCGAGGCATGTCAACACAGAAAAAGCTCCGGCGCACGCCGGAGCAACAAATTTGTATTTATAGCCTCGCAGAGTTTGCGCCCGCAGGCGCAAATAAGATTTAATCGTTTTTCCGGCGGCATGCACGGCGGAAAAACTCTTCTCATGGAGCGCGCGTGGATTTTGCCGCCTGGGGCGGCAAAATCTGCGCGAAGCGGAGTGCAGTCCCTTCTGTCTGAAAAGGCGCGCCTTTTCAGAGAGTTATATTATCGTGTCCATGACTATCATCAGGAAAAATCCGCCTATCATCGAGAAGCTCGCGAGCTTCTCATAGCCGTGGCTGTGCGTCTCCGGCACCATCTCGTCGAGCACGACGTAGAGCATGGTGCCGCCCGCGAATGCGAGGGCAAATGGGAGTATGCCCGCTGCGATTGAGGCGGCGAAGTAGCCGATGAAGGTGCCCGCCACCTCGACGAAGCCGGTGCAGAGCGCGATGAACAGCGTCCTCGCGGGCTTTATCCCGGCGAGCAGCATGGGCGAGATGATGACCATGCCCTCCGGGATGTTCTGCAGCGCTATGCCCACGGCGACGGACAGCGCGCCGCCGGTGTCGCCGCCGCCGAAGGCCACGCCCGCGGCCAGCCCCTCGGGCAGGTTGTGTATGGCGATGGCCAGCACGAACAGCAGAACCTTGTCGGCGCCGCCGCCGTCCGGGTGCTCGGGGTCGAGCCCGGAGAGCTTGTGCAGATGCGGCACGGCGAGGTCCATGAGGTCGAGAAACAGCGCTCCGGCGAGTATGCCGAGACCAACAAGCCAGATTTTGTGGCCGGGCAGCATCTCGCAGGCGGGGAGGATGAGGCCGATGACGGCGGCGCAGAGCATGACCCCGGCGGCGAAGCCCAGGAGGCCGTCGTTCCACTTGTGGGGTATGTTTTTGAATACAAAGCCGAGCACGGCGCCGAGCATGGTGGCGCCGCCGACTCCGAGGGCGGTGAGTATGACGAGTTGCAAGGTCAGATCCTTTCCGGCACACGGGCGGCGCCCATGAGCTCTTTGGCGTTTTTGAGGTAGTGCGTGAGCACATAGTTGAGGTCTGTGTGGCCGAAGGCCTCGGCGTCAAGCCCCTCGAGCGAGCCGCGCGGGGGATAAATCAGCTTCTCAAGGCTCTCGGCGAGGTGCTCCAGCTCGCCGCGGCTCTCGGGCGGGATGGCGTTCATCTGAATGAGGCACTCGGTCTGCTCCAGCTCGGAGAACATGCGCCAGAGGCGCAGGAGCATGGTGCGGCTGCTGTCGCCGTCGTCCATATCGGAGGTGTAGAGCCAGGCCTCGTGGTAGACCATGTGGAACTCAGAGAGCAGCTCGCTGAAGAGCGCGGGGTCGACAGGCTCGTGCAGGCTGCGGCGGATGACGCCCCAGTAGACCGACTGGAGGCGGAACAGCTCGTGCATGTTGTAGCGGAACTGCCTGTCGCGCC
>CALWXY010000060.1 GCA_944385595.1 uncultured Oscillospiraceae bacterium | reverse complement strand
CGCAGAGGTCGGTGAAGTCGCCCTGCTTGTAGAAGCTGATGACGGCGTCCTCAGGCAGGTCGTTTATCAGCTCGACCTTATACGGCTCGTCCTTCATAAGCTCCAGCGCCTCGGCGCGGGGCAGCTCAAAGCGCTCGAGCTTGAGCTTCTCCTTGCAGATCTTACGCATCTCGGCCTCGAGCTTCTCCAGCACCTCGGCGGTGAAGGGGGTCTCGCAGTCGATATCGTAGTAAAAGCCGTCCTCAATGGCGGGGCCTATGGCGAGCTTGGCGTCGGGGAAAAGGCGCTTCACGGCCTGGGCAAGTATATGGCTGGTGGTGTGGCGGTAGGTGCGCTTGAACTCCGGGTTCTCGAAGGTATACATATTTTTCTCGTCCATGACAGTCCTCCTGAAAAAAATAAAGCACCCCTGACTGAGTCAGGGGTGCGAAAATACACACGGTTCCACCCTGCTTGCGGCGCAGCGCGCCGCCTCTTGGGGGCGCTGTAACGCGCGCCGGACGGACGGGCTTACTCAAATTTCGGCCCGGCGGCTCGGGAGCGGTGGCGCATCGGCTCCGCGCAGACCCGCTCGCAGCAAATGCGGGTCTCTCTGAATGCGCTCGGCGCGCGGCCTTCTCCTTCACGGCCTTTGACAGAGAGCATCATATCACCCTCGCGCCGCCATGTCAAGAGATGGCGAGAGATATTCCCCAGGCTATGGGGTAGAGCAGCGGCTGGTGCGCGAGGTAGATGATAAGCGAGTGCCTGCCCGGCCATGTGAGAGCGCGCGGAAAGCGCAGCCGCGCCCAGGCGCCGGGCGGCTTTTCAGCGAGCAGCACCCGCGCCGCCTGCACTCCGAGCAGGAACATGAAAAACCACGGCAGCAGCGGGAAATAGTCCGCCGAGGCGAAGCTGTAGCCGCGCAGTCCGAACGGGAACAGCCATTCGCTCGCCACGCGGACGTGCCTGTAGATATAGTAGCCCGCGCAGAACACCGGCACGCACACCGCCGTGACGGCGGCGGGCGGCAGCCTGTCGAGCGCCTTGGCGCATACCCCGTAGATTATCATGCTCCAGCCGAGCAGCTCGAGCACGCCGAAGCGGATGGTGACGTCCGCAAACGAGGAGCACAGCGAGACGACAAGCCCGCAGGCCACCACCAGCGCGCCGCGCCTTGTGTTGCTGCGGCTCAGGCACGACGAGAAGCCCGCCGTGAATATGAACAGAGAGGCGAAAACACGCTCTATGGCGTTCATCACCGGAGAGAACACGAAGTCCCAGCCCACAAGGCCGAAAATTGCGAGGTCGTAGACGAAGTGGTACAGCAGCATCACCACAATGGCGGCGCTGCGGATGAAATCGAGCAGCTGAATCCGCTCAGACATTGAAGCGGAAGAGGGTGACGTCGCCGTCGTGCATGACGTAGTCCTTGCCCTCGGAGCGCACGAGTCCCTTCTCGCGCGCGGCCGCCATCGAGCCGCACTCGCGCAGGTCGTCGAAGGCGACTATCTCGGCGCGGATGAAGCCGCGCTCGAAGTCGGAGTGAATCTTGCCCGCGGCCTGCGGGGCCTTGGTGCCGCGCTTTATCGTCCAGGCGCGCACCTCGTCCGAGCCGGCGGTGAGGAAGGATATGAGGCCGAGCAGGGTATACGAGCACTTTATCAGGCGCGCGAGGCCCGACTCACTCATGCCGAGATCCTCCAGAAACGCCGCCTTGTCCTCCTCAGGCAGCTCGCCTATCTCCTGCTCCAGCTTGGCGCAGACGGGCAGCACCTGGGCGCCCTCGGCGTCGGCGCGCTCTCTCACCTTCTGGAAGTAGCCGACGTTCTCGTAGTCGGCAAAGCCGTCCTCATCCATGTTGGCGGCGTAGATTATGGGCTTGAGCGTCAGCAGCTCGCTGGTGCGGATGAGGGCGGCGTCGTCCTCGTCGCAGGCGTAGCTGCGGGCGCTGCGCCCGTCGTTCAGGTGCGCGAGCAGCCCCTCGAACACCTCGGCCTCGTGCAGGAACTTCTTGTCGCCGCCCTTGGCCGCCTTCTTCGCCTTGTCTATGCGCCGCTCGACCATCTCGATATCCGCCATGCCCAGCTCAAGTTCTATGAGGTCTATGTCGCGCAGCGGGTCTGTGCCGCCCTCGACGTGGATGACGTTCTCGTCGTCAAAGCATCTGACGACGTGGACAATCGCGTCCGTCATGCGTATGTTCGAGAGGAACTTGTTGCCCAGCCCCTCGCCCTTCGACGCGCCGCGCACAAGTCCCGCTATGTCGACGAACTCGATGACGGCGGGGGTGTACTTCTTCGGCGAGTACATCTCGGCGAGGAAGTCGAGCCGCTCGTCCGGCACGGCCACCATGCCGACGTTGGGGTCTATGGTGCAGAACGGGTAGTTGGCGCTCTCCGCGCCCGCGTTGGTTATGGCGTTGAACAGTGTGGACTTGCCGACATTGGGAAGTCCCACGATTCCGAGTTTCATATATCTCTACATCTCCTTGAAAAATGCTGTATTTACAAGGTTTTTCGCACTTTGGCGTTTTAGCGGCTACGCCATTTTTACGCCATTTACGCATTGACTTGTATTAAGTTATATCAACATACGCTGCTGAGCTGAAATTGCGTGACCGCCTGATCCAGCGTTTCATTAGTCACATGAACATACCGATCCATTGTGGTTTTGATGCTGGCGTGCCCCAGCAGCTTTTGCAGCACTTTCGGCTGCATTCCGCTTTCAAT